>JBFGZM010000045.1:0-15580 GCA_041586815.1 Marinobacterium sp.
CCGCATCGGCCTGGTGGTGGACGAGTACGGTGACATTCTGGGCATCGTCACCCTGGAGGATATTCTGGAGGAAATCGTCGGCGAACTGTCGGCACAGAACAAAGCCAGCAATCAGGAAATTCACCCTCAGGAAGACGGCAGCTTCTTTATCGAAGGCACCGCCTATATTCGCGAGATCAACAAGAGCCTGGGCTGGGACCTGCCCACAGACGGCCCCAAAACCCTCAACGGCCTGATCACCGAAAATCTTGAGTCCATCCCCGACGCCAACCTCTGCCTGGAGCTCAACAGCTACCGCTTTGAAACGCTGCAGATCAGTGACAATCTGATCAAGACAGCGCGGGTCATCCGCTACCAGACAGACCAGCAGAGCGACGAAGACGCCGCCTGATGCCTGCGCCGGCAAGCAGCCAGATTACTGTGCCGGCGCCAGCTTCTGCTCCACACTGCTGATCTTGTCTGCCATGGTCTGAGCCCGGTCGGTACGGGTCCCCACCCGCATGGAGGTGGATACGCGGGGCGCACCCATCTCGTGCAACACCTCGTGGCAACGCCGGACTGCGGCGAACACCGCCCCCCATTCGCCTTCTACATTGGTGCCGTAGGCATGCATCTGGTGACTCAGACCAGCATCCTGAAACACCCGCTGGCAGGCCGCCACATGGGACGATACCGAGACGCCAACACCCAGCGGCACCACACACAGATCGATCATTACGTTCATGGATTCAGCCCTCTAGCAGATTTCACCCTTCTCGCGGCGCCGAATCAGCGCAAACACCGCGCGCTTCTCATCGTTGTCCAGCACGCCCCACTCGGCGATTTCCATCGCATTGCGCAGACAGCCGGTGCAAAGGTTTCGCTCACCCGGGCAACAGGCACCGACACAGGGACTGCGCAGCGGACGCTCTTTCTCGACCTTGTCCATATCACTCCAGCACACGTAAAACGCTTTAATAACCACCCGGCACATGTTCCGGCCGGGGCTTCATCGGGATACCCGCATCAAAACCCACATTCAGCAGCTCCACCAGCATGTAGGCCGTCAGCCCCCAGATCACGTACCCGTTGTATTCATACGCCGGCACATAGTGCGTCATGCCGCGAAAACGCACGATGTCGGTACGCTGACGCCGGTCTTCCATAAAGAAGCTCAGGGGAACCCGAAACAGGCTTTCCAGTTCCGCCGGGCTCGGTGTAAGTACCACATCATCGGGCACGATGCCGACCCAGGGCGTGACCTGCAGCTGATGCTTGGACATCACCTGCCCCAGCGGCCCCAGCACATCCACCAGCGCCGGCTCCAGGCCAACCTCTTCCTGCGCCTCCCGCAACGCCGTATAGAGCAGATCCGGATCGGTATCGTCCTGCTTGCCACCGGGAAAGGCGACTTCCCCTCGATGGGTCGACAGATGGGAGGCCCGACGTGTCAGAATGACTTCAGGTTCTACACTGTCGGTCAGGGCGATCAGCACGCTGGCATTGGGACGTTCGGATAGCAGACGGCGTGGCCGGTAATCAGCCAGACGGCTGCGCAGCAACTCAAGCATGACGTCACTCTTCTGCGAATAGTAGTGACATGATACCGCGGCGCAGGCCCAAAGATGAATGCAAAAAACGCCGCTTGGTGCGTCATCCTTGTCCCGGATAAAGCCCTGCCATTAGAATGGAGCCACCAGAAGAGGACATGCCTTGAACTATTGCAGCCACTGCGGACACAGCGTCAGCCATACCATTCCGCCGGGAGACAACCGCCCGCGCCACGTCTGTGATCGCTGCGGCACCATCCACTACCAGAACCCCCGCATTATTGCTGGTTGCCTGCCGGTTATCGGGGATCGTGTACTGCTGTGCAAGCGAGCGATCGCACCGCGTATCGGTTACTGGACACTGCCGGCCGGCTTTATGGAAAACGGCGAAACCACCGAGCAGGCCGCAGCCCGCGAAACCCTGGAGGAAGCCCGTGCCGATGTCGAGGTGGGCGAGTTATACACTGTGACGGCGATCCTCCATGCCAACCAGGTACAGATGCTCTACCTGGCGCAGTTGAAAGCACCGGAATACGGCCCGGGAGAAGAGTCACTGGAAGTCGAACTTTTCACCGAAGACGAAATTCCCTGGGAAGATCTTGCGTTCCAGACCATTCACAATGCACTGCGACTCTATTTTGAAGACCGCCGCCGGAACCGTTTTCCGCTGCGACACATTGAGCTGGATACACCCCGTGGAAAATACATGGCCTGTTAGCCAGACGCGCCTTTGCGCTCAGCGCGGGCCGTAGAGATTTTCAAACTGGGTTTTGATCTGAGCCAGGTTGTCACGGACATAGGCCAGAAAGGCCTCCGCCACCGGCGTCAGATGCTTGCTGCGCGGATACACCGTGCACCAGGAACGGCGCAGCGGGAACCCGGTGACCTGTGCCTGCTGCAGCAAACCGTTGTCCAGCTCCAGCTGCACACTGAGACGCGGCATCACCGCCACCCCCAGCCCCGCCAGCACGCCATGCTTGATAGCCGCATTGGAACCCAGCTCCATATAGCCGTTCAGCGGCAAGCGGTGTTCCGAGCAAAAGGATTCCAGCGCCCGCCGTGTGCCAGAACCCTGCTCGCGCAGCAGCAATGGCTGCGCCAGAAAGGTCGCCAGCGGCACGGACTTGCGCTTGCCCAGCGGGTGACCCGCCGGCACCAGCGCGATCAGCTCATTGTCCAGAAAGGGCATGAAAGTCAGGGAACGGTCTTCCGGCACCATGCCCATGATCACCAGATCATCGTGATTTTCTGCCAGCCGCTCGATTGCCTGGGCACGATTGACCACCTTCATCTTGACCTCAACCTTGGGGTACTTCTTCAGAAATCCCGACAGCAGATGCGGCACCACATACTGGGTCGTGCTGACAGCGGCCAGACTGAGAGTACCGGAGACCGTCCCTTCCAGCTCCGACAACTGCATCTGCAGCTGTTCCAGTTCGCCAAAAATCTGCCGCACACTGCTGGCCAGCTGATCGCCCGCCGCGGTGGTATAGAGTTTTTTGCCGACATAATCGAACAGCGGCTGCCCCAGCGCCTGCTCGAGCTGGCGTATCTGGGCACTGATTGCCGGCTGCGTTAGCCCCAGCTCAGCAGCAGCGCGGCTATAACCCTTCAGACGGTAAACGGCGGCGAATACCTGTAGCTGACGAAATGAAAGCCGATTTAGCAGCTGCGGCAGCGAATAAGCCATACTTTTCTCTCAACAGTTGCACAGGGAAATGCCCCTCAAGGACAATTTTCACACCATGTATAAGTCAAAAATTATACAAAAACAAAGAAATATCAATTTTTAATTAACATTATCCCTGTACTACCTTAAAACGGTCACTGTCGCACCAGTTTGATCTTCAGCTGTGCGTTCCCGCTGACGGAGGATGTCAATGTTCAAGAAGCTGTTGATCGCCAACCGCGGCGAGATTGCGGTTCGGATTGTACGAGCCTGCGCCGAAATGGGTATCCGCTCGGTCGCCATCTATACCGAGCCCGACCGCTATGCGCTGCACGTCAAGCGCGCCGACGAGGCCCACTTCGCCGGCGCGGACCCTCTGGCGGGCTACCTGGACCCTCGACGCATTGTCAGCCTTGCCGTCGAAACCGGCTGCGATGCCATCCATCCGGGCTACGGGTTCTTGTCGGAGAATGCCGAGTTCGCCCGTATCTGTGTCGAACGCGGCGTTGCCTTCGTTGGCCCTAGCAGCGATGTCATCTCCCGCATGGGTGACAAGACCGCCGCACGCGCCAGCATGATCCGTGCCGGCATTCCGGTCACTCCCGGTTCCGATGGCAACCTTGGCGATCTCAAGCAGGCGCTTGGTGTCGCCGAACAGATCGGCTATCCGGTCATGCTCAAGGCAACCTCCGGTGGCGGCGGCCGCGGCATTCGGCGCTGTGACACACCTGAAGAACTGCGCTCCCAATACCCCCGCGTCATTTCCGAAGCCACCAAGGCATTTGGTTCGGCGGACGTTTTCCTTGAAAAGTGCATCGTCGACCCCAAGCACATTGAAGTCCAGATCCTCGCTGACAGCCAGGGCGACGCCATCCACCTGTTCGAGCGGGACTGCTCCATTCAGCGGCGCAACCAGAAGCTGATCGAGATTGCCCCCAGCCCGCAGCTGACCCCGGAACAGCGCGCCTATGTGGGCGAACTGGCGGTACGCGCGGCCCGGGCGGTGAACTATGAAAATGCCGGCACCGTGGAATTTCTGCTGTCGAACAACGAAGTGTATTTCATGGAAATGAATACGCGGGTGCAGGTTGAACACACCATCACCGAGCAGATTACCGGCGTCGATATCGTGCGCGAGCAGATTCGCATCGCGGCGGGACTGCCACTGCAATACCGCCAGCAGGACATTCAGCATCGCGGCTACGCGCTGCAGTTTCGCATCAACGCGGAAGACCCGAAAAACAACTTTCTGCCCAGCTTTGGCAAGATCACTCGCTATTACGCCCCGGGCGGCCCCGGTGTGCGCACCGATACCGCCATCTATACCGGCTATACCATACCGCCCTATTTTGACTCCATGTGTCTGAAACTGGTGGTCTGGGCACTGAACTGGGAAGACGCTCTGGATCGCGGGACCCGCGCCCTGGCCGACATGCGCCTGCAGGGCGTTCGCACCACCGCGCCCTACTATCAGGAAATTCTCAAGAGTGCCGATTTTCGCAGCGGCCAGTTCAATACCAGCTTCGTCCCCGAACACCCTGAACTGCTCAATTACTCGGAAAAACGCCACCCCAGCGAAATCGCTCTGGCCATCGCCGCGGCCATTGCCGCCCATGCCGGGCTATGAAGGCCTTGCGCACAGCAACAGCAGATCCAGCGCGGGCCCCAGGCCCGTACGGATTCAGGAATTAGCACTGCAGGCCCTGCCTGAGCCACCCGCCAGGCCGCGCCCAGAGGAAAGAAAATGAGCAAAGTGAATGTAACCGATGTCATTCTGCGCGACGCCCATCAATCCCTGATTGCGACCCGCATGCGCACCGAAGACATGCTGCCCATCTGCGACAAGCTGGACCGGGTAGGCTACTGGTCGCTGGAGGTCTGGGGAGGCGCCACCTTTGATGCCTGTGTACGCTTCCTGAAGGAGGACCCCTGGGAGCGCCTGCGCCAGCTCAAGGCGGCATTACCCAATACCCGCCTGCAAATGCTGCTGCGCGGCCAGAATCTGCTGGGCTACCGCCACTATGCCGATGATGTGGTCGAGGCCTTTGTCGAACGGGCTGCAGCCAACGGCATCGATGTCTTTCGCATCTTCGATGCATTGAATGATCTGCGTAACCTGAAAACCGCCATCAGGGCTGTAAAAAAAGCCGGCAAGCATGCCCAGGGCACCATCTGCTATACCACCAGCCCGGTCCATACCACCAAACTGTTCGTCAAGCAGGCCAAGGCGCTGCAGAAAATGGGCGCCGACTCCATCGCCCTGAAGGACATGGCCGGCCTGCTTACCCCCTACGCCACCTTCGAGCTGGTGAAGGCACTGCGCAAGGCCGTCAAGCTGCCGATCTTCATCCACTCTCACAATACGGCTGGCATCGCCGCCCAATGCCAGCTAAAGGCCATCGAGGCCGGTGCTGAACATATCGATACCGCCATCTCTGCCTTTTCCGGCGGCACCAGCCACCCGGCCACCGAATCCCAGGTGGCGGCGCTGCGCGACTCGCCCTGGGATACCGGGCTGGACCTGGAGCTGCTGCAGGAAATTGCCGACTATTTCCGTGAAGTTAGAAAAAAATACCACCAGTTCGAGAGCGAGTTCACCCGCGAGGACGTCGGCGTTCAGATCAACCAGGTGCCGGGCGGCATGATGTCCAACCTCGCCAACCAGCTCAAGGAGCAGAATGCCCTGGGGCGAATCAAGGACGTCTTCGCCGAAATCCCCCGCGTACGCGAAGACCTCGGCTTCCCGCCTCTGGTCACCCCCACTTCCCAGATCGTAGGCACCCAGGCGGTGCTGAACGTTCTGTCAGGCAAGCGCTACAACACCATTACCAACGAGGTGAAGCGCTACCTGGCGGGCGGTTACGGCCAGCCGCCGGCAGAGGTCGACAAACAGTTGCAGAAACAGGCGATTGGCAATGGTGAAATCAACGAAGGCCGCCCGGCAGACCTGCTCCCCCCCGAAATGGCGCGCCTGGAGAAGGAGATCGGCGACCTGGCCCAGAGCCCGGAAGATGTGCTTACCTTTGCAATGTTTCAGGATATCGGCAGGCAATTCCTGACCGAACGTCGTGACGGCACCCTGCAGCCAGAAGTACTGCAGACCATCGACAGCAAGGCGCGCAGCGTGGATGAAGGCGTTCCCACTGAGTTCAGGATTGACCTGCACGGCGAGACCTACGAGATCGCTGTCACCGGTGTCGGCACCCTGGAATCCGGCAGGCGGCATATCTTCATGACGATGGATGGCATGCCCGAGGAAGTGGTGTTCGAGCCTCTGAACCTTTATGTCGCCGGTGCCACCAGCGCCCGTACCAAAGCCAGCAGCCCGGGCCATGTCACCACTGCCATGCCGGGCAACATTGTCGATGTACTGGTCGTCGTGGGCGACACCGTCAGTGCGGGCCAGGCCATACTGGTAACCGAAGCCATGAAGATGGAAACCGAGGTCCAGGCCCCGATTGCAGGTAGCATCAAGGCGATACATGTCGCCAAGGGCGACCGGGTCACCCCGGGCGAAGTGCTGATCGAGATCGAGTAATTCACCGCGGCACCGCCCGCCGGTGCCGTGCCTTCTGCACTTTCTAGCCTGCTGCCACCTGTGGTGCAGGCCGCGATCCGGACCACTGGCTCAGCATCACACCACCAATTATCGGTGCTGCCGTACCCAGCGGCTGCAGGCTCAGGGATCCGTGCAGCAGCACAGAGGCCAGAATGACGGTGAGAATCAGGTTGATATAGGCCGACGTCTGGCTCGCGGGAATCAGCGACACCCCCAGGTTAAACAGCCCATAAGCAATAATATTCACCACCAGCCCCGGGTACAGAATTGCCAGAACCGCCGGCCAAACCCAGACAGTCGGCAACTCCACTCCCGGCAGTGCCAGGGCTGGCACAAAGAACAGCGTGCCACAAAACGACTGCAGCGCCGTCAGCAACCAGGGCGAATAGCGCGACGACAGTTGTTTCAGGCACAGGCTGTAGAGCATGGCCACAACATGGCGCAAAACTAGAGGAAGTTGCCCAGCAGCGGATTCGGCGCCACCTCCGACACCTGAGCGGCAAAACTGAGCCAAAGGGCACCACCCACTGCCAGGGAGAATCCCAGCCAGGCCTGCAGCCGAAGGCGCTCACGCAGAAAAAACCAGGCTCCCACGGCCACCAGTAACGGCATCAGCGCCGTAATCATGCCGGCCTGGGCAGCACTGAGCACTGGCCTCGAACAGAAAGTACAGGCAGGGCTCGGCCAGCATGGGCAGACCCAGCAGCTTCCAGTCTCCGATACGATAATCCACAGGCCCGAACCTGCGCACCACCCAGATAAAGCAGCAGGACGCCACCAGCATGCGACCGGCCAGCACCACCATGGGATCGTAATACCGGAACGCCAGCTTGAGGGCTATAAAGGCGCTGGCCCACAGCAGCATTGCCCGCCAGGGTGAGACAGATAACCGGAGCAGCACGGGAAGGCATCATGGAAGCATCCTGCAGCGCGTCCCAAAACAGGGCGACAATAAACTCGGGCAGAATACCGCGCCAGACGACGAAGGAAAGTGAATTATTCTGTGAACAGATAAATATTACTAATGCGGCGCGCCCCCGGACGATGCGGGTATTTCCCTAGGGCATGCTAAGATGCGCGGCTTCACAATTCTGTTCGAGCCCTGCCCCGATGAGCCTGCTGGTTACCACCTGGATCAAGTTTCTATTCCTGTTCGCGCCTTTTTTCGTCGTTTCGATGTTCCTGTCGCTGACCCGCAATGACAGCCGCCTCGAACGCCGCTCCATCGCCAACCGTGCCGTTTTCGCCGCCTTCTGCATCAGCCTGCTGCTGTTCTTCTTTGGCAGCCCGATGTTTGATGCACTGGGGATTACCCTGGACTCCTTCCGTGTCGGCGCCGGCATACTGCTGTTTCTGTCAGGCGTCAGCCTGGTGCGCGACGGGGTCAGGGTCAATGCCGAACTGCCCGGCGAGCTACGTGATGACATTGCCGTGGTTCCGCTGGCCATACCCACCATCGTCGGCCCCGCCACTATCGGTGCCATCCTGGTGTACGGTGCCGAGCTGCAGGGGCTGGACAGGGTATTCGGCATCGGCGGCATGATGCTGGCACTGGGGTGCCTGCTGGGCTTTCTGCACATGGCTACCGCCATGGAGCGCCTGCTGGGCCGCACCGGCCTCAACATTCTCAGCAAGGTCACCGGCCTGATTCTCGCCGCCATGGCCTCGCAGATCGTTCTCACCGGCATTCACGGTTTCCTGCAGGCAAGGGGCATCTGAAGCCGGGCGGCGCATTGGCCCCTGCCGGTCTAGTATTAAGGCAAGACGACGACCAGACAGCAAAGACAGCGGGAGCCACGGACGATGCTCAGACTGATAACAGTACTGGCGATCATTGCCATCGGCCTGGTAAGCATGAAGAGTTGCGATACGGCCGTATCTCTTCAGACCGAGCAGACACTGCAGTACCGGCAAAAGATTAACCAGAAGCTGCGGGAAAGCGATGACATGATCCGCGAGCGGCTCCAGGAGAGCGACGAGATATACCGTCAGAAAATGGAGCAAACGGCGCAGTAACAATCAACGCAGCCTCCATGACCGCCCTGTGCATGCGATCTAAATGTCTTCCAGCCGCCAGACATCGTAAGCCACCTCTTCATAGGGGTGCGCCAGCTTCAGTACAGAGACAGCGGTACGAATAAGGGCATCGTCGCATACCAGCTCGACTTTCCATTCCTCCAGTGTTTCCAGCATACCCGTCGCACCGATATGCGGATTACTGCCCGTCAATGGCCGAAACTGTCCGGTGCCACGGGTTTGCCAGCAGCAGCTGTCATAGTCGCCAATTCGCCCGACACCGGCGTCAAACAGTGCCTGTTTGACGGCCTCGAGATTCTCATCCGGCACATAGAAACACAGCTTGTACATGGCAACGCCTCACAGCAGGATTCACTGCAGATGCCGGCGACACTGGCCGGTCACTGCGCTTGAAAAATAAAAAAAAGGAGCCGTTTGGCTCCCTGCTCAGATCGGCTGACGGGCGCCTAGAGAAACGCCCGCACCATGCCGTTTATCGCAGACCGAGCATGTCCTGCATATCGTACAGACCCTTCTCGCGCTGGCCCAGCCACTGGGCTGCACGCACTGCGCCCTTGGCGAAGGTCATGCGGCTGCTGGCCTTGTGGGTAATCTCGATACGCTCGCCCTCGGTGGCAAACAGCACCGTATGATCCCCTACCACATCGCCAGCACGAATGGTTTCAAAACCGATTTCCTTGCGCGGGCGCGCACCGGTCTGGCCCTCACGGCCATAAACGGCACACTCTTTCAGATCCCGGCCCAGTGCATCGGCCACCACTTCACCGAGGCGCAGCGCCGTACCTGAAGGCGCATCCACCTTGTGGCGATGGTGCGTCTCGATCACCTCGATGTCATAGTCATCACCCAGGGTGCGGGCTACCAGATCAAGAATCTTGAAGCAGACATTTACGCCAACACTCATGTTGGGCGCAAACAGAATGGCGACCTGGGTCGCACGCACTTCAAGCTCGGCTTTCTGTTCGTCACTCAGCCCTGTGGTACCTATAACGATTTTCTTGCCGTGGCGAGCACAAAGGGCGACGTTGTCCATCGTGGAGGACGGTGTGGTGAAGTCGATCAGCACGTCGAAATCATCCAGCACTTCGTTGATATCACCCACAAGCGCAACACCCAGGCGCCCGACCCCGGCCAGCTCACCGGCATCTGCACCCAGCAGTGAGCTGCTGGGTTCAACAATGGCGGCACTCAACTCAACGCCTTCGGCCTGTTGCAGTGCCTCGATATTGGTCTTGCCCATACGACCGGCTGCACCGGTTACTGCTACTCGAATCATGTTTACAGAATCCATCGTCGAAAAAGGGAGGCGAGCCTTGTCGCTGTGCTCGCCGAGGCCTAGCAACCGTCTTTGGGGAAGGACTGGTTCATGTCCAGCGCAGGCTTGTCACAGCCAGGATGACCCACCACCCGGGCCGGCACGCCAACCACTGTAGTATGGGGTGGCACATTGTCCAGCACCACGCTGCCACCGCCCACCTTGGCACCGGCGCCGACTTCGATATTGCCGAAAATCTTGGCACCGGCGGCAATCAGCACGCCTTCGCGAATCTTGGGATGACGGTCTCCGCTTTCCTTGCCGGTACCGCCGAGGGTCACGTTCTGCAGGATAGATACATCGTTTTCGACCACACTGGTTTCGCCGATAACGATGCCGGTGGCGTGGTCAAACATGACGCCGTGGCCGATCCTGGCCGCAGGATGAATATCCACCTGCATCACCGAGCTGACGCGGCTCTGGAAATACAGCGCCAGTGCACGGCGCCCCTGCTTCCAGAGGTGGTGAGACACACGATGGGTTTGCAGTGCATGAAACCCCTTCAGATACAGCAGCACGGTGCACAGGCTGTCTACCGCAGGGTCTCGGGTTTTCACCGCCACCAGGTCAAGGCAGGCACAGTGGATGACCGACGGGTCCTGGGCGTAGGCCTCTTCGAACATCTCGCGCAACGACACCGCCGACATCACTTCGTCGGCGAGCCTGGACGCCAGCAGGAACGACAGCGCGGAGGACAGGTCCTTGTGACTGATAATGGCGGCATGGTAGAAACTTGCCAGAAAGGGCTCACGCTCTATTTCAACCCGGGCTTCCTGCTGAATTCGGGCCCAGAGCGCGGCGGGTTCTATGGCGACAGAGTTCATAGCTCCCCCTTGGATATGCAACGCGGGCGCCGGTCAGGCGCCCGGTTTTATCAGGTCATATCTTCGAAGAACTGCTTCACAGAATCGAAGAACGAATTTTTTTTCGGGCTGTGCTTCTTGCCACCTTCGGTTTCCGTCTGGAATTCCTGGAGCAGCTCCTTCTGCCGACTGGTGAGGCTCACGGGCGTTTCCACCACCGCACGCACCAGCAGATCGCCCACCGGACCACCACGCACCGGGGTTACCCCCTTGCCACGCAGACGGAACAGCTTGCCGGTTTGGGTTTCCGCTGGCACTCGCAGTTTGACGCGGCCGTTCAGGGTCGGCACCTCGAGTTCACCGCCAAGCGCTGCATCCACGAAGCTAATGGGTATCTCGCAGTATAGATCGCGGCCGTCACGCTCGAAGATCGGATGCTGACGCACGTTGACCTGCACATACAGATCCCCGGCCGGCCCGCCATGACTGCCGGCCTCGCCTTCACCCGACAGGCGGATACGATCGCCCGTATCTACGCCGGGCGGAATCTTGACCGACAACGTCTTGACCTGCTCCACACGCCCCTGACCACGGCAGCTGCCGCAGGGTTCGGAAATGACCTTGCCTTCGCCGCGACAGGTCGGGCAGGTTTGCTGCACCGAAAAGAAACCCTGCTGCATGCGTACCTGGCCGTTGCCACCACAGGTGCCGCAAACCTTGGCACTGGTACCGGGCTTGGCGCCGGAACCATTACAGGGCTCACAACCGACCAGCGTGGGAACGCGAATGGATTTTTCAACGCCACGCACGGCATCTTCAAGACTCAGATCCAGGTTGTAGCGCAAATCCGCTCCGCGCTGCACGGAGCTGCGACGGCGGCCACCGCCGCCGCCACCGAAAATGTCGCCGAAGACATCGCCGAAAATATCGGAGAAACCGCCGTCGAAACCACCATGACCGCCGGCACCCTGCTCGACACCGGCATGGCCATACTGGTCGTAAGCGGCTTTTTTCTGCGCATCGGACAGAACTTCGTAGGCCTCGTTGACCTCCTTGAACTTGTCTTCGGATTCGGCATCCCCCGGATTGCGGTCCGGGTGGTACTTCATCGCCATGCGCCGGTAGGCTTTCTTGATATCGCGGTCGGCCGTGTCGCGTGACACGCCCAACACTTCGTAATAATCTCGTTTGGACATAAGCGGGTCTGTCATGTTGCAGCGGTTGGCTCCACCGGGAGCCGGACACGACAACGCGGGCTATTGCCCGCGCTGCCACATTTCAGAGTATCTCAAAGCAGTTCAACGACTTACTTCTTGTCGTCTTTGACCTCTTCAAACTCTGCATCGACAGCGTCATCGCCGGGCTTGCCCGTCGCTTCTTCACCTGCCTGCTCACCCTGTGCCTCAGCCGCGGCATCGGCATACATTTTCTGAGCCACGCCGGAGATGGCTTCGGTCAGAGTCGCAACCTTGGCGTCGATCTCTTCCTTGCTGTCACCCTTGAGGGCTTCTTCCAGCTCGGAAATGGCTTTTTCGATCTGCTCTTTCTCTTCGGCAGTTGCCTTGTCACCGGCTTCGGTCAGCGTCTTGCGCGCCGAGTGAACCATGGCATCACCCTGATTACGGGCCTGGGCCAGCTCTTCGAACTTGCGGTCTTCATCAGCGTGGGACTCGGCGTCCGCTACCATCTGATCGATTTCATCATCCGACAGACCGGAAGAGGCCTTGATCACGATGGACTGCTGCTTGCCAGTGGCCTTGTCCTTGGCGGACACGTTAAGAATACCGTTGGCATCAAGATCGAAGGTCACCTCGATCTGCGGCACGCCACGCGGCGCCATCGGGATGTCTGCCAGGTCGAAGCGGCCCAGCGACTTGTTCTGGCTTGCCTGCTTGCGCTCACCCTGAACCACGTGAATGGTGACCGCGTTCTGGTTGTCATCGGCGGTAGAGAACACCTGGGACTTCTTGGTCGGGATAGTGGTGTTCTTCTCGATCAGCGGTGTTGCAACGCCACCCATGGTTTCGATACCCAGAGTCAGCGGGGTTACGTCCAGCAGCAGTACGTCTTTCACATCGCCCGACAGCACCGCACCCTGAATCGCAGCACCGATGGCTACGGCTTCATCGGGGTTCACATCCTTGCGCGGCTCCTTGCCAAAGAACTCGGCAACGGACTTCTGGACCATCGGCATGCGGGTCTGACCGCCCACCAGGATGATTTCGTCGATGGCGGAGGCGCTCAGATCGGCATCTTTCAGTGCCATGCGGCACGGATCCAGCGTACGCTTGACCAAGTCTTCAACCAGGGACTCCAGCTTGGAACGGGTCACCTTGACGTTAAGGTGCTTCGGACCTGTAGAATCGGCAGTGATGTACGGCAGGTTGACATCGGTCTGCTGCGAGGAGGACAGTTCAACCTTGGCTTTCTCGGCTGCTTCCTTCAGGCGCTGCAGTGCCAGCGGATCGTTGTGCAGATCGATACCGGACTCTTTCTTGAACTCGTCCGCCAGGTAATTGATCAGCTTGAGGTCGAAGTCTTCACCACCGAGGAAAGTGTCACCGTTGGTTGCCAGCACTTCAAACTGGTGCTCGCCATCAACATCCGCGATCTCAATGATGGAGACGTCGAAGGTACCACCACCCAGGTCATAAACGGCGATGGTGCGATCACCCTTGCCCTTGTCCAGACCATAGGCCAGGGCCGCAGCGGTCGGCTCGTTGATGATGCGTTTGACGTCCAGACCGGCGATACGGCCAGCGTCCTTGGTCGCCTGACGCTGAGCGTCATTGAAGTAGGCCGGCACAGTGATAACGGCTTCAGTGACCGCTTCACCCAGGTAGTCTTCGGCGGTTTTCTTCATTTTCTTCAGAACTTCGGCAGACACCTGGGGCGCCGCCATTTTCTTGCCCTTAACCTCAACCCAGGCGTCGCCATTGTCCGCTTCGACAATGGAGTACGGCACCATTTTGATGTCTTTCTGGACAACGTCGTCTTTGAAGCGTCGGCCAATCAGGCGCTTGATGGCAAACAGGGTATTGGCCGGGTTGGTTACGGCCTGGCGCTTGGCCGGCTGTCCTACCAGGATCTCGCCATCTTCGCTGTAGGCGATGATGGACGGCGTGGTACGGTCGCCTTCGGCGTTTTCCAGCACGCGAGTCTTGTCGCCATCCAGGATTGCCACACAGGAGTTGGTGGTTCCCAGGTCGATACCAATAATTTTACCCATGCGTCTTTGCTCCAGTTCTGCAGTGCCCGTCTCGACAGGCACGAAATCCGATTAACTTGCTTGCAGTTCTATATAGGGCCGGATGGCGCCGTTTCAAGCGCCAGCCCCTAAAGTCTTTGCTTAACTTTTTGAAACCATGACCATCGCCGGGCGCAACAGGCGTCCGTTGAGGGTGTAGCCTTTCTGCACAACGGCAACCACGGTGTTGGGCGCCGCATCCGGCGCATCCACCAGCGACATGGCCTGATGCAGCGCAGGGTCGAAGGCCGCGCCCTGCGGGTCGACCGGCTCCACCTTGAACTTGCCCAGACCCGATACCAGCATGCCCAGTGTCAGCTCTACCCCTTCGCGTATAGCCTGAGTGGCAGCATCTTCCTTGTCGAAGGCCTCAACCGCGCGTTCCAGGCTATCCACAACCGGCAACATTTCATTGGCGAACTTCTCGACACCAAACTTGTGCGCCTTTTCAACATCCTGCTCGGCCCGGCGACGCACATTCATGAAGTCGGCCTGAGTGCGCAGCAACTGATCACGCAGCTCGTCCATTTCCGCAGTGACAGCCTCGAGCTCCTGAGCCAGCGTCTGGGCATCGGGCAGTTCGGCAGCATCCGCCGTCTCTGCTGCGTCGATCACCTGTTCATCGGCGACCGGCGATTCCAGGATTTCTTCTGCCGGATTTTTCTCTTGCTCTGCCATTCCTGCTACCCACCTCATTGCAAAGATGCTTGAAAACATTACTGCTGCTGTATATGGGGTTATTCACCGGTGATTCAACCGCAGGGCCCGAAAAAATTTGCAACGCGATGCCGCAGTGATTGCAACGACAATGGAAATGACCTATACAGTAAAAACACTGTATGAAAACACAGGTTAAATACCACCATGCTCAGTCAGCTGACGATCCGCAACTTTGCCATTGTCGAAAGTCTGGACCTAGAACTTGCCGCCGGCATGACCGTGATCAGCGGCGAAACCGGGGCCGGCAAGTCCATCATGCTCGATGCCCTGGCTCTGGCCCTGGGCGATCGCGCCGAAACCGGCGTCGTGCGCACCGGGGCCGAGCGCGCCGAGATCGTCGCCAGTTTCAATATCAGCGGCCTGCCTGACGCCACCGCCTGGCTGCAGGAACAGGACCTTGATCAGGACGGCGACTGCATCCTGCGCCGGGTTATCACCCGCGAAGGCCGTTCACGTTCCTATATCAACGGTCAGCCCTGCCCTGTCACGGCTATCCGCACCCTGGCCGACCATCTGGTGGACATTCATGGCCAGCACGAGCACCAGCGCCTGCTCAAGAGAGACTACCACCGCACCCTGCTGGATGAGCATGCCGGACAGAACAAACAGGCCGCACAGGTACGCGACTCCTTTCAGCGCTGGCGCCGACTGGACCAGGAACTGAGCAACCTGACCGAACAGAGCGCCGAACAGGCGGCACG
>JBFGZM010000046.1:0-15085 GCA_041586815.1 Marinobacterium sp.
ATCATGGCCGCCGCGCTGGATGGTCTGCTGACGGTTGCGGTGGAAAACGAGTGGCTTGAGACCGACGAGAACGGCAATGTGCTGGTCGACGACGCCGAGCTCGGCCAGCACAATCCACAGCACCCCGTGGTGGATTACAGCCGTTCAGCCCGGGCCCTGGAAAACGCCGGCAGGGCGGGTATCAGCGACCTGACCCAGCTGTTTCAGGCGGCCGAGACGGAATACAGCCGCCTGCTTGAAAACGAAGTCCAGGACGCCTACCAGCTGGCACTGAAGACCTCCTCGGATTTTTCGGTTTTCTCCCCCGACGATATCGCCCCCCTGGTGGCGGAAAACCCGCTGCTGCTGGGCCTGAGACCCGACGACCTGGTCGACCCGGAGCTGTTCGACGGCGATCCACCCGCCGGCATCATCATCAGCAGCCACCTGACCCACATGCTGCTGCAACAGCTGCTGGAGCTGGCATCCGAGCGCGGCGCCCTGGCCCGGGACAGCAGCGGTCACCTTATCCTGCCGGATGATGACCAGGCCCAGCCACAGCTGCATTAGGCAGGTGCGAGGTTAAAGCTGGAAGCTTGAAGTGAAAGGTGAAGGCGCAAGTGCAAGGTTAAAGGCGTGATTGGTGATTGGTGATTGGTGATTGGTGATTGGTGATTGGTGATCAGATTGTGATGGCCACCGGGGTCTGGGCACACTGAATATAAGATAACGGTATAAGAGTGTGCGCGGGACCCGCCCGCAGGATTTACGGGAGATCAGAAACAACGAAGGCGCTGCCCGAGGGTAGCGCCTTCGTATTGTCTTGCGACAAGCGAGCCGGCACGGCTCAGTGCATGGTCATGCCAATGGGGGCAACCGCCCTTTTGTCCCGGTCAAACACCTCGCGCAGCTCGCTCAGGGGCCGCAGACCGTAATCCCTCGGATCCGCCGGACGCTCGAGCCAGTCGAGACTCCAGATACGGGTCATCAGCTCGTACTCACCGATCAGCGCATCCAGGAAGATCATCACCGCTTCGACGCGCGGGTCCAGGTCGAGCTCCTTCGGAACATCGTCCATATAGACCTCAAGACGCAGCTTGGCATCCACCAGCCGCAGGGCAAACCAGTAGTCGGTCAGCTCGCAGTATTCATCACCGACATTGATAAACCCGGGCACAGGGTCATAGCGGTGGTTGAATGCCTTGAACTGGATGCCACTAAGCTTGGGCGCCGCTCCCACCAGACTCAGCACCATGCCGATGGACTCGGGATAGCCGTCACAGCCAAAAATCATTTCCACCGGACCTTCATCTTCATCGCGCTCGAAGTGAAAGGTCAGGTTCGAATCGATCTCCCGCAGAATATCGCTGTACTGGTTCAGCAGCATGTCGGCTTCGAAATGACTTTCCTGCTGACTGTGCAGCAGCAGATCAATCGTCTGTTCAACCTGCTGCCAGAATTCGTTAATCTGTTCGCGATTGTGCTTCATGGTTTGAGTCGGATCGATTGCACTGCCTGTATTCATGTACGGGGTACCACGACCCCTGTCTGCCCCTGGTATTTGCCGTTGCGATCCCTGTAGGAGGTCTCGCATACCTCGTCGGCACCCAGAAACAGCATCTGCGCCACGCCTTCGTTGGCATAGATCTTGGCGGGCAGCGGTGTGGTATTGGAAAATTCCAGCGTCACGTGGCCTTCCCACTCGGGCTCCAGCGGAGTCACGTTGACGATAATGCCACAGCGGGCATAGGTGCTCTTGCCCAGGCAGATAGTCAGCACATCGCGGGGAATGCGGAAGTATTCCACGGTGCGCGCCAGCGCAAAGGAGTTGGGCGGAATAATGCAAACATCAGATTTTACATCAACAAAACTGCCGGCATCGAAGTCCTTGGGGTCAACGATGGTGGAGTTGATGTTGGTAAAGATCTTGAATTCATCGGCGCAGCGCACATCGTAACCGTAGCTCGACGTGCCATAGGAGACGATCGGGCCGCGGTCGGTATGTCGCACCTGGCCGGGCTCGAACGGTGTAATCATCTCGCACTCTTGCGCCTGGCGGCGAATCCAGCGATCGGATTTGATTCCCATAGGTTGTCCGTCTGTCATGAAATCTGAATGGCGCGACATTCTACCGGTTTGCAGACCGGCTGAACAGGCCAGTATAAAGCGCCGCGGCGGGCAGGACCCTCCGCGGCCCCGGTTTTACCGGGCAGGTATCAGTCGTTCTGAACGGAAATATTCGGGAAGGCCGGGCCCTGGCTGGCATTGCGACTGGCGATCTTGCCGGCCACGCGCCGGGCAATCGCCAGATAGCTCTGTGTGGCCTGCCCGTCCGGATCCGCCGCCACGGTCGGCTTGCCGGCGTCGGTCTGCTCGCGAATCTGCAGTGACAGTGGCAAGGAGCCGAGCAACTCGGTGTCGTACTGACCGGCAATACGGGCACCCCCACCGGCACCGAAGATGTGTTCTTCATGGCCGCAATTGCTGCATACGTGGGTACTCATGTTTTCCACCACACCCAGTACCGGAATATCCACCTTGCGGAACATTTCGATACCCTTCTTGGCATCCAGCAGGGCGATATCCTGCGGGGTAGTCACGACCACAGACCCGGTAACCGGTACCTTCTGCGACAGGGTCAGCTGAATGTCACCGGTACCTGGGGGCATGTCGATAAAAAGATAATCCAGATCGTCCCACAGTGTCTGGGTCAGCAATTGCTGCAAGGCACCGCTGACCATCGGACCACGCCAGACCATCGGCGTATTTTCATCGATCAGATAGGCCATGGACATGGTCTGCAGGCCCAATGCCCTTACGGGCTTGAAGTACTTTTCATCATCGGAATCGGGATGCACGCCGGATGCCACGCCCACCATCAGCCCCAGGCTCGGACCATAGATGTCAGCATCCAGCACGCCCACCCGGGCGCCAGCCTGGGCCATCGCCAGCGCCAGGTTCACCGTCGTGGTGGACTTGCCCACCCCACCCTTGCCGGACGCCACGGCAATGATATTGCGCACACCATCCAGGTTGCGCAGGTTGCGCTGCGCCTGGTGGGGCTGGATCTCCTGTACGATATTGAACTCGACATCCAGCCCCGTCTGGGTTTTGACAAGCTGCGCAAGTTCGGCACTGAGCACCGTACGAATATCGGCACAGGGGTATCCCAGTGTCAGCGTCACGACAATGCGGCCACCCTCTTCACTGAGGGCACTGATGGCGCCGGCGCTGGCCAGGTCTGTGCCCAGATAAGGATCCTGGTACTGACCCAGAACTTCTTCGATGCGCGCGCGAGTTTGCTGCATGGGGGATTCCGCTCCTGTCGCCTTGCGGCGGCCAAATAGTTTATCGAACACGATGCTATAACCTACTCTTTTGCTCGGGAATTATTCACGTTTTGGACGCTGCCGTCCAGCGCCGCCATGCAGCCGACGCCCGATCTGATCGGAACCCTGCTACACCTGAGCCGTACTGGCCTTCGCCGTACCCGCACCGTCACTGAGCCGCTGCGCGAGAGCACGGGCGACACCGAAGTCACGCTTGCCACTGCCCAGCAGCGGAATTTCATCCACTGCATGGATTTCGGACGGCTGCAGCAGCGGTGGGACCGATGCCACAAGGCGCCGGCGGAGCTCTGCAGGTATGACCGTCGCCGGAGCAACCAGCAGGACTATCCGTTCGCCCTTGCGGTCATCGGGCAGTGCGACAGCCAGCAAGGCCCAGTCTTCACCGTCCAGACTGCCGGCAACGGCATCCTCCACCGCCTGCAGGCTGACCATCTCCCCACCGATCTTGGCAAAGCGCGCATAACGGTCCAGGATGCTGAGAAAACCCTCCTCATCCAGCCGCCCCTTGTCGCCGCTGTTGTACCAGCGCAATCCGTCACGCTCGATAATGGCCGCAGCGGTACGCTCCGGGTCATTCAGGTAGCCGCGCATGATCTGGGTGCCGCCAATCAGCACCAGGCCGGCTTCACCGGTGGGCAGCTCCTCCAGTGTCACCGGGTCCACGATGCGTACCGTGGATCCCGGCAGCGCCAGTCCTACAGTGCCCTCGCGGCTGCCGTGCTGCACTGTCCACCAGCGGGTGTCCAGGTGATCCGGCAGGTTGACCGTGGCCACCGGGGTGGTTTCGGTACAGCCATACCCCTCCAGCACCGGCACATGAAAACGCCCCTCAAAGGCATCGCGCACAGCAGGGTCCAGCCGTTCGGCCCCGGCCACCATCAGGCGCAACGACTGAAGCATCAGCGGGTGCAGCTTGCGGTTACGTGCGTAGAGCCGCATGAAGGTTGAAGTAGCGCACATCAGGGTGGCACGGAATCGCGCCACCCCCTTGCCAATATTCACCGCGTCGGTAGGATCCGGATGACACACCACCGGAATACCCTCTATCAAGGGCAGCAGGCAGGTCACCGTCAGCCCGAAGGCATGAAACAGCGGCAGAGTTGCCATCCAGCAGTCATCATCGCGCACATTAAGGACATCGCCGATCTGCTTGATATTGGAAAGAATATTGCGATGGCTCAGCATGACCCCCTTGGGTGCCCCCTCGCTGCCGGAGGAAAACAGGATCGCTGCGGTATCGTCGATACTGGCACGTCGACACAGCCAGGCCTGCAACAGTACCGTGGGCAATATCTGCACCATTGCCAGCATGGCAAACGCCTCAACCTTGCCGATGGACGCCTTAAGATCCTCCATATAGAGCACGGTACGCCCGGCAAGGAGCGCCTGGATATCGATGCCTCGGGCCTCGAGGCGCACCAGAAATTGCCGCGCCGTGACAATGGTCTCCAGCCCGGCCTGGTCCGCAGCGGCCACCAGTGCCTGGGGCGGGGCCGTGAAGTTCAGATTGACCAGCGTCTTGCCGGCCATCAGGGCTGCCATGTTGGCGATAGCACCGGCGCTGGATGTTGGCAGCAGCAGGCCAATATTGTCACTGCGTACTCTTTTCAAGCGCCGACTGAAAAGTGCACAGGCGCACAGCAGGCGCGGGTAGCTCAGAGGTGCGCCGCGCACATCACTGATAGCCCACTGCGCCGGCGCCTGACGCGCCGTTCGGACAAAAGCCCTGGGGAGGGTTTCCAGTGTATCGGTATAGGAATTCCAGGCATGAATCGACAACTCGAACACGCGTTTTTTCACCTGTTCAGCTGTACTGTGCAGCGGCACCGGCGCACCAAAGGCGACGATCAGATCACGTTTGAGACCATGCCGACGACTCGCCTGCAAGCGACTGCTTGAGCGTGAGAAGCGACTGCCCCAGAGCCCGCGCAGGTAGAACGGTACTATGACCGCGGCGCTATCCCGGGCAACACCCTCGCAGGCCCGTTCAAATCCCTTCTTGAAGGTACCCAGCTGCCCTGTATGGCTGATGGAGCCTTCGGGAAACAGGCACACTACCTTTCCCGCCTGCAGCAACTCACCGACCCGCGCTAGCGCGGCACGGCTGTTGCCGCCGGATATTGGTATTACCCCGAAAATATCCAGGAAACCACGCAGGTACCAGCGCTCGTAAATACTGCGCTCCATCACAAAGTGCACATGACGCGGACACGCCATCTGAACCATGGCCCAGTCAAGCCAGCTGATATGGTTGCCGAGCAGCAGGGTGCCACGTCCATCCTCGGGAAGATGTTCAAACCCCAGCACCTGCAGGCGGTACTTGCGCTTGAGTACCGCCGCCACGATCAGGCGAATCAGCGCTTCAGGCAAGGTGATGATGGCAAACAGGGCACCAGCCAGCGCCAGCAGGCCCAGCCCATAGAGCAGCCAGAGGCCCGAAATCCCGACGAAGGCACAGAGCACTGTCAGCGCCAGGAAGCTCAGCATCGCCACATTCTGCATGAAGTTGTTACCCGCCAGAATGCGGCCGCTGTCATGCCGGCCGGCATTGAACTGAATCAGTGCGTTGAGCGGGATGATCATCAAAGCGCCAAACAGACCGATAATGAGAAACAGCAATGCCGACAAACCCAGTGATGCCGCATGGGGCAGCAACCCCACCCCCAGCGCCACGCCCGCTGCCCCCAGCGGAATCAGCCCGGTGTTTATATGGTGGCGCGACAGGCGCCCGGCCAGCATGGAGCCTGCCATAATACCGATGCCGGCCAGTGCCATTGCGCCCTGAATCACAAAGGTGTTCTGCTCCCCCAGAGTCTCCTTGGCAAACGCCGGAAAGACGGCCAGCATGACCTGACTGATGGACCAGAAGGTCGCCAGACCCATGATCGACAGCCAGATGGGACGAATGCCGGCTATATGGCCCAGGTTCGTCGCCAGAGTGCGGCCCCGCCGGTACGCGGCCCAGTCAAATTGCAGCTGCCTGTCTGTCTCGGTCAGTGCCGGCAAGCGGTGCGCCAGCAGAACTTCCAGCCCGGCACCCGCGACCAGAAACCAGCCCAGCGGCGCTATCTGCTGCACCACCTGCGCCGGATCCTGTGGCAACAGCTGCAGGTCCGCCAGACGCATTTCGAACAGCAGGGAAAACACCATGATCCCCGACAGGATCGCCACCATGGTGGCAGCCTGAATCCAGCCGTTACCTTCACTGAGCCGGCTGGTACCCACCAGCTCGCGGATATAGCCGTACTTGGATGGCGAATAGAAAGCGCTTTGCAGCGCCAGCACAAAGGTCAGCCCGAAAGCGGCAACGAACCAGCCCTGGTAGTAACACAGGGTAATCAGCAGCGTTACCAGCACCGCGGCCCAGGCTGAAAAACGCATCACCCGGTGCTTGGGGTACTTGTCCGAAACAAAGCCCGCGGGCGTAAACAGCATGATAAAGGGCAGCAGAATAAGGCCGTTGACCACGGCGGTCAGCAGTATCTGCTGCTGGCCATCAAAGGTCTTGAACAGCGTATTCTGGATAATGATCTTGTGGCCCAGATCCACAAATGCATTGATGAAGGCCACCGATACAAAGGCCAGAAAGCCCCGCAGCTTGAATAGTTCACTCATACCCTGCTCTCCCGATTCAAACGCCAGCCATCCAGGTGGTAATCCACCAGTGTGGTCAGCATCTGTTCCTGCTTGCCCTGGGGCGGCAAAAACAGCTTGTTGCGCAACTGCAGCACAGCAACGCCATGCACACCACTCCACAGAGTGCGCGCCGTCAGTGCCAGCTCAGTCGTGCAGGCCATCGGCGCCAGCTCTGCCAATCGGCACTCGATCAGTGCGAACAGACGCTCGATCGAATCATTCAGCCAGGCAGGCACCTCCAGCGTAGCGGGTGTGCGATGCTCGAACAGCAGGCTCCAGCGTTCGGGCCAGCGGGCCGCAAAGTCCACATAGCAGAATGCATACGCTTTCAGCGCTTCCCGTGGCGGCATGTCGCCCAGCGCCTCCAGCCGGTTCAAAAGCTGCCCGAGCGTTCGCGCATTCAATTGCCAGCACAGATCATCGAGGTTATCGAATACCGAATAGAGGGTCGCCGCCGAATAGCCAATGTCCGCCGCAATCCGACGGGTACTCAGCTGGGTGACCCCCTGGGTATCCAGCAGACGTTCGGCAGCGCACAGCGCCAGCTCGGTGAGGGTTTCACGGGAATGTTCTCGGCGCCGGGCCATGCGAGCCTCCGCAGATCCGTTAATTTATAAACACTGTTTAGAAACCAGAAAAGATTACTAAACAGTGTTTATAAAGTAAAGCGCCTGACAGCGTGCAGCAAAACCCGGCCGACAGACCGCAGCGGAACACATTGGCATCACAATCAGCCACATTGAATACGCCGCGCTTGATTTTAGGCGCTAAATGCCTGTATTTTTTGCGCAACCCTTCCATAATACGCGACAGGCATTTTCGCCCCTCGCTGATACCCGAAAAACCGGACATTGATGAGCAATGACAATATAACCGAGTGGCTCATGTCACTCAGCATGGAAGAACTTCTCGACCTTGATTACAAGCTCAAGGCGAAAATCAAGGCTATGGCACAGGAAAAGGCCGCGGAAGAAGAGCGTCTTGAACAGGCACGCCTCGAGCAATTGCGCCTGGACAAGGAACGCCAGGAACGACAGGCACAGGAAGCCCAGCAACAGGCCCAGGCTGCACGCGGCTCACGCCCGCTGCCCACTAACCTCTACGCGAGTGTCGATCAGCTGGCAGCCTGTCAGGGCCTGGACATCAGTGGCCTGATGAATGAAATCGCCCGCAAGGCAGCACAAAAACCCAAGCCCAAGTCCAAAACCGGCGCAGGCAACGGCTCCGGCAACGGTCGCCGCTAATCCCGCCCATTGTGCCAACCGCGTTTTCCGCCTGCCTGATGCCAGCGCGATCAGGCGGGACGAGCCGGCAGAAAACTCGGAGCGTCAGAAACAAAAAACCACCGCTGCAAAGGGCAAACGGCGGTTCGCAAACAGGCTGTTTTTTTGGAGGCGGGGATCAGGTGTCGGGGACTGCCGCGTAGGCAACCACTTCCACCAGCATTTCTTCACGGGCAAGACCCGCAACCACCATCGCTGCCCGATTGGGATACGGTGCTGCAAAATACTGCCCGTAGACCTGGTTAAAAACCGGCAAAAAAGCACGATCCGTCACATAGATCAGCACCTGGGTCACGTCCTGCATGCCAAGACCGGCCGCTTCTATCGTGTGCCTGAGGTTGTCCATTGTCTGTCGACTCTGGGTATCGATCCCGCCTTCTACAACCTGGCCGGCCTTATCGATGGGTATCTGTGCGGTGTAGAGGGTACCGTTTCCAATCACCGCCCACTCCAGCGGGGCCTTGGAGGCGTACAAGTCGGTTTGAACAATCTGCTTCATGGGCTTTTCAGCTCCCGGGTCATGTGAAAAATACCGGCGCAGGCAGCGGGCGACGCCTGTCGCCACCTTGCCCCAGCCAGGCTCAGTCGATCAGGTTTTGCTCACGCGCCATCCGGCGAGCAATGCGCGGCGCTGTCCACAGGGAAGGCAGCAGTACCAGGGATACCGGTACGGCGGTCACCACGATAAAGGACTGCAGCGCCGAGATGCCGCCGGATCCGATAGAGATCAGCAGCGCCGCCACGACACCCATCATGATGCCCCAGAAGACCCGCACCGCACTTTGAGGATGGTCAGTGCCAGTCATGACCATGGACACCGCGTAGGTCATGGAATCCCCGGTGGTGGCCACAAAGATGGTGGTCAAAATCAGGAACAGCACCGAAATGATGAATCCCATGGGCAGCTGTTCGGTAATGGCCAGCAAGGCCGCCGGCAGATTGAAGCCGGTAAAGGGCTCGGAAATGACACCGGGATTCGCGAGTTCAAGCGCCAACCCGCTGCCTCCGACAATGGTGAACCAGAAGCAGGTGATCACCGGCGCCACCACCGAGATCAGCAACACCAGCTCGCGAATGGTACGACCACGGGAAATACGCGCCACGAACATCGCCATCAGCGGGCCATACCCCAGGAACCAGCCCCAGAAGAATACGGTCCACCAGTCGAGCCAGCCCGGGCTTGCACGGAAGGTGGCCATGGGAATGAACTTGTCCAGGTAGAGACCAAAGCCCTGCAGGAAGCCATCGATAATAAATGCCGTTGGCCCGAAGATCAGGATGAACGCCATCAGAATAACCGCCAGCACCACATTGGCACGGCTGAGCAGCTGAATACCGCGGGTAACACCGCTGACGGCGGACAGGGTATAGATCACCATCAGACCCACCAGAATGGTCACCTGGGTGCTGTAGGTATCCGTGATACCGAAGAGTTTTTCCAGCCCGAAGCTGACCTGCAGGCCGAGAAAGCCAATCGGCCCCACGGTACCGGCCACAACCGCCAGCACGCAGCAGGAATCCACCAGGGTGCCGAAAGGCCCCGTCATTACTCGTGCGCCAAACACCGGGTACAGCAGGGTACGGGGCTTGAGCGGCAACCCTTTCTCGTAATGCAGGTACATGTAGACGATACCGGTCAGGCTGCCGAGGATGGCCCATGCCAGGAATCCCCAGTGCATGAAGCTCTGCGCCAGGGCGTTGTACGCCGCCTGCACGGTGCCGCTTTCGTTGCCGGCACCCGCAAACAGCGGTGGTGGCGACGTAAAGTGCGCCATGGGCTCAGCCGCTGCCCAGAAGACGCCCCCGCCCGCCAGCAGGGTGCACATGATGATGCAGATCCACTTGAAGGTGGAGATTTCCGGCACCTTGATGCCACCGAGTACCACTGCGCCGGTACGACCAGTCGCCAGGAAAAGGCCGATGACAAAGGTCAGTAACAGCAGCACCTGCCAATAGGCACCGAACGCCTTGGTCGAGGCCGCAAAGGCACTGTTGACCCAGGCGGACATCATCTCGATGTCGTAGAGCGCAAAAACGACGAACAGCAGCAGTGCGCCGCCGCTAAGAAGGAACACCGGCAGATCCACATCCGCCAGTAACCTGTTTTTGGGGAGCGACGTATTCATGTTTGCCGCCGGGGCCTGATTGTTGTTATTCATGCTAGCCTCCTGAAATAGTCCCGCAAAGGGATAGAGTCACCTGGTCAAACGGTTTCAGCCCGCCGGCTGCAACCCCTGATCAAGAAAATTGAGCCAATTGAGCCCCATGATCCGCGCCACATCCTCGGCGCTGAAACCGCGCTGGAGCAGCCCGGCGGTAATGTTGGGGAAGTCACGGCTGTCGCGAAACCAGCTCAGGGGCCGGGGCCACTGAGAATTGGCGGCGGAGCCTTCGCCGTAGTCCATGACCTTGGACCAGCGGCCATTGCGCATCCATTCGAGTACCGACAACGGCTGGTCCTGGCACAGATCTGTGCCAATACCGATCTGCTCCACGCCCAAGATGTCAGCGGTGCGTGCAACCATGTCGCAGAAGTCTTCCAGGGTGCAGTCCGAGCCGTTCTTGAGGTGGAACGGGTAGAGACTGAAACCCAGCAGACCACCGGATTCCCCCAGCGCCTGCAGTACCTTTTGGGACTTGTTGCGCTTGGCTTCGTGGAAGAACGCCGGGTTGGCATGGGAGATCACGATCGGGCGCTGCGAATACTCGATGGCCTCCAGCGTGCTGCGCTCGGCACTGTGAGACATGTCCACGATCATGCCGACGCGGTTCATCTCGCCCACCACCTGCTTGCCGAAGCGGGTCAGGCCGCTGTCATCCGACTCGTAGCAACCGGTCGCCAGCAGGCTCTGGTTGTTATAGGTCAGCTGCATGATCATCAGGTTCAGCTCGCGGAAAACTTCAATCAGGGCGATTTCATCCTCGATCGGCGAGCAATTCTGGGCACCGAAAATAATGCCGACCTTGCCCAGCTCCTTGGCGCGGCGGATATCGTCTGCGTTGCGCACCGGCATGATCAAATCACCATGCTGTTCGAAACGCAGGTTCCACTCACCCAGACGGGTCAGGGTTTCCCGGGCGTTTTCGTGGTAGACGATGGTGACATGCACCGCCGTCACACCGCCTTCGCGCAGCTGCTCAAAAATGCCGCGATCCCAGTGGGAATACTGCAGACCGTCGATCACTATCAGTTCGTTATGCATCGGATGCCCCCCGCAAAAAGGTAAGAGACTGGTAATTGAGGGCAATACTCACCCGGCCCCGGACAACCGGTTGGCGCCGGTGCCAGGGTGAGTACGCTCAGGCGGCGCGATCAGGCGCGGATGTAGGTGGTCTTGACGACGGTGTAGAACTCGCGGGCATAGCTGCCCTGTTCGCGCGGACCAAAGCTGGAGTTCTTGCGCCCCCCAAAGGGCACGTGGTAATCCGTGCCGGCGGTTGGCAGGTTAACCATCACGCAGCCAGTCTTGGCACGGCGCTTGAACTCGCTGGCGTACTTCAGCGACTGCGTCATGATGCCGCCAGTGAGGCCAAACTCGGTATCGTTCAGGGTCGCCAGGGCTTCCTCGAAATCCTTCACCTTGATCACGCAGGCCAGGGGCGCAAAGGCCTCTTCGCGGTTGACGGTCATGGCATTGGTGCTGTCGACGAACAGCGCGGGCTGCATGTAGTAGCCATCGGTGGATGCCTGGATGCGCTCGCCACCAAACACCAGGCGGGCACCTTCCTGCTTGGCCAGTTCCACGTAACGCAGGTTCTGCTCCAGCTGACGGGCATCGGCCACGGCGCCGATGTGTACGCCCTCTTCCAGCGGATTACCGACACGGATCTGCTGCAGGCGCTCGATCACGGCATCCACAAAGCGATCGTGGATGCCTTCGGTCACGATCAGGCGCGACGATGCGGTGCATTTCTGTCCGGTACCGAAGAAGGCACCGCCGACGGCGCATTCCACCGCCTGTTCAAGATCAGCATCATCCAGCACCACCAGGGCATTCTTGGAGCCCATTTCCAGCTGGCATTTGACCAGATTCACCGCCGTTGCCGCAGCCACCTTGCGACCGGTTTCCAGCGATCCGGTAAAGGTCAGGGCATTGATGCGCCTGGAGTGAATCAGGGTATCGCCCACCGCAGAACCCGGCCCCATCACGAGGTTAAAGGTGCCAGCGGGCAGACCCTGGCGGGAAATGATCTCTGTCAGTGCCCAGGCACTGGCCGGCACCTGGTTGGCCGGCTTGAAGACGACGGCGTTGCCAAAGGCCAGTGCCGGAGCAATTTTCCAGGCACCGGTGGCCACCGGGAAGTTCCAGGGGGTAATGATACCGATCACGCCGGCCGGCTCACGACGGGTTTCGATTTCGACACCGGGACGCACAGAGTCGGCGGTCTCGCCCATCTGGCGCAGCACTTCAGCGGCGTAGTAATGAAAGAACTGACCGGAACGATACACTTCACCCACCCCTTCTGGCAGGGTTTTGCCTTCTTCGCGGCACAACAGACGGCCCAGCTCGTCCTTGCGTGCAATCAGTTCATCGCCAATCGCCATCAGCACCGAGTAACGCTGCTCCAGACCGCTCTGCGCCCAGGCTTCCTGACCGCGTACAGCCGCTTCGATGGCCAGCGTTGTCTGGGCGGCATCGGCCTGCGCATAGTGTCCAACCAGATCGCTGGTATCGGACGGGCTGATATTGGCAACGCTTGAGCTGCCTTCAACCCAGTTGCCATCGATGTAGTTACGGTAAATTGCGTCAGACATATGCACCTCCTATTCGTTGCTTGCATACTAGGTCGGGCAATCTAATAATAAAAATTAATAGTAAATATCGCCTGATAAGGAGAACTTATTTTGCTGGCCGAATTGAAAATTGCGCAGCTGCGTCATTTCGTCTGGGTCGCCGAACTGAAGGGCTTCCACGCTGCGGCCCAAAAAGCGCATCGCACCCAGCCTGCCATATCGCTGTCGATTCGCGACCTGGAAAACAAGCTGGGCGAAAGCCTGTTCGAAAAGCGCAACGCCAAGACCGCCAAGACCGAACTCACGCCGTTTGGCCTGCACTTTCTGCCCCAGGCCAGGGAGCTGATCGCGCATCACGACCGTATCGCAGAAGACATGGCGCTGCTGGTGCAGCACAAAACCGGGCATCTGCGCCTCGCCGTGGTACCCTCGATTGCCAGTGGCATGCTGCCCGGCATTCTGCAGCGCTTCATGGCGCAGACGCCGGAACTGCACCTGAGCATCTTCGACGCCAATTCCGACAGGGTGCTGGAGATGGTGGACAGAGGCCAGGTGGATTTCGGTATCGCCAGCCTGTGGGAGCGCCAGAGTGACAAGACCTTTATCCCCGTGTGGGAGGACCGCGTCGGCGTTGTCTGCCATCGCGACCACCCTCTGGCCTGCGAGACACAGCTGAACTGGAAGCAGCTGCGCGGGCATCGCCAGATCAGCAACGGCACCACCCGCCTGCTCGCGAACAGCGATGCCGAGGAACTGATCGACAGTGCCCAGTTCTATATCTCCAACATGATTTCGCTGATTGCCATGCTGGATGTCGATATGGGCATCACCACCCTGCCCTGGTTCGCTTTTCCCCGGGACAACCCCAACCTGAAGTTCATTCCCCTGTCTGACCCTGCCGTCGTGCGCGAGATCGGTATCCTCAGTCAGGCGCAGCGCTCGCTGATTCCGCCAGCCCAGGCACTGGTGGATTTTATTCTTGAGACCGAGGGCAAGACGGGGGCAGATGAAAGCTAAACAGGGAAAAGGGGAATAGGGGAATAGGGTTTGGTGATTGGTGAAACGAGTGTGGTGGGCGGTGTGGATAATCGTCGGGTTAAAAATAAGTAAAGCTCGCTGTTTTACCCATCACTATTTGAAAATCTTATCGAATGATTGAACGAACTGATTTGTACTGACCGCGCAAAGGGATGAGTATTCACTCACAACTGGAGCGGGTATTGATGCCATCGCAGAGCCTGCCAGATAGCCGCTTATGCCCGCAGGCCCACAGCCGCATTCTCGCGGTGCCGTCGGGGCACTCTTTTTTGCAGTATGAGGATAACAACAATGATCAATCCTGCTGTCATCCAGGCCGAACTCAGGGGCGCCGGCGCCCTGCCGCTGCGACCCGCCAGCCAGGTCATGGATCTGGAGCGCCTTGGCAGCTTTCACCAGAGCCGGCTCAGTTTCATGCGCACCCTGGTGCGCCGCATCATGCGCGAGCGCTGGAAAATAGAAGCCGTGCGCCTGGATCTGGATGATGAAGGCTATGGCACCGTGGTCTATGGCATCCAGACCCCGACCCGGCACTACAGCTTCGTGCTGTTTTCCAGCTATCTCGCGCCACAAGACCGCAACGACCGCGTTATCGCCACCCAGTGGGATCTGACCATGGCACTGTGCGAAGGCGACGTGGATAACGATTACGTTGAGCAGCTGCGCCAGAACGTACCCAAACAGGAAGCCGGCCGCGTAGACGCCCGCGTTTTCGTGCTCTCGCGCGCCAACCGCAGTGCGCGCAATTTTGATTATGTGGTCGAACAACTGGCCCGGGGCGAGCAGCCAGACGTGAAACGCATCACCCAGGTGGGCTACCTGTACCGCACCACCGCCGTCTATGGCAGTGGCAAGCTGGGCATGGCCGACTGGCAGAAGGTTGCCGCGAGGCACAGTGATTTTGCCCGCCCCTTTGCTGCGGAGATGTTCACCTGCTTCATGCTGCGCAATTTCAGCCTGACCCAGGCCGAACACATCGCCCGGGCCAGGGCACCACAGCGGGCAGTCGTGCTGGAGCCGAAAATCAGGCGCTACTTCGGCATCGGCAACTCCACCGGGCTTGG
>JBFGZM010000047.1:0-14458 GCA_041586815.1 Marinobacterium sp.
ACTGGTTGGTGGCGCTATCGGCGATTGATTTCGGCTGGAGCTGCATCGTTTGTCGGCGAGGAAAATCCAGCCGGTAAACGTTGCCGGCTTGAGCTGGCGGTGTTTGAAACCCGGAATACGCTGTTTCGGTTGTGTCGCAGGTGATTCCTGAAGCCTATCCTTATATTGTGATGTTGTGTCCTTTGATCCGTGTATGTCGTTTCCCAAGGTTTTGGCGCGGATCATGGGCGTTAAGACGCTTGCGTGTTCTGCAGCGGATGAGCCGCTGCTTAATCCACTGGCAACAATCGAATAATAATAGTGAGGAGGGGATAAAATGACTGACTTGTTCGAGAATCCAGTCGGCCTCTGCGGTTTCGAGTTTATCGAGTTTGCCGGCCCCGAGCCCGAGAAGGTTGCCGCGGTATTCGAGTTGCTCGGCTTTACGCTGGTGGCGCGGCACCGTTCCAAGCAGGTGGATCTGTATCGACAGGGCGGGATCAACTTTATTCTCAATCGCGAGAAAAAGAGCCTGGCCGATTATTTTGCCCAGGAACATGGCCCCTCGGCCTGCGGTCTGGGGTTTCGGGTGCGCAATGCCAAAAAAGCCTATGCGCACGTGCTTGAAAAGGGCGCCCAGCCGCTGGATATTCCCACCGGGCCGATGGAGCTGCGCCTGCCGGCGATCAAGGGCATCGGTGGCGCCCCGATCTACCTGATTGATCGCTATGCGGACGGGTCCTCCATCTACGATATTGATTTCGAGTATCTCGACGATGTCGAGCGGCACCCCAGAGGCCTTGGGTTCTACGAGATTGACCACCTGACCCACAATGTTTACCGCGGTCGCATGGCGTTCTGGGCGGGCTTTTACGAGCGCCTGTTCAACTTCCGCGAGATTCGTTACTTCGATATCAAGGGTGAGTATACCGGCCTCACCTCCAAGGCCATGACCGCACCGGACGGCAAGATCCGCATTCCCCTCAACGAAGAGGCCTCCAGCGGTACGGGCCAGATTGAAGAGTTTCTGATGCAGTTCAACGGTGAAGGGGTGCAGCACATCGCCCTGCGCTGCGATGACCTGTTGGCGGGCGTGGATGCGCTGCGCAAAAGCGGTGTGCCCATGATGACGGCACCGCCGGACACCTACTACCAGATGCTGGAAGAACGCCTGCCGGGCCATGGTGAGCCGGTCGATGAACTGAAGGCTCGCGGCATCCTGCTGGATGGAACCACCGAAGGCGGGGATTGCCGCCTGCTGTTGCAGATATTCTCGGCCACGCTGCTGGGGCCGGTGTTCTTTGAGTTTATCCAGCGCAAGCGGGATGATGGCTTTGGGGAAGGCAACTTCAAGGCGCTGTTTGAATCCATTGAGCGTGACCAGGTCGAGCGTGGCGTTATCAAGGGTACAGTCACGGACAAGAGCGCAGGCAAGGGCACGCAAGGGAGCTAGATCGGGACTTGTACCGCAAGGGGCATTGGAACGCTACTTAAAACCATGTTGCAGGTGGATTGTACACTGAGACCGGGTTCAATCGGCGCCCGGCGTTGGTTTGCGGCTTTTTTATGGCAGCGCCCGGCCTGTGCCGGTGCGCTGATCTTTTTTATCAGGAGCGATGAATGGCGATCTACCAGTACGACGGGCATGTGCCGGAGATACACGACGACAGCTATGTGGCCGACCAGGCGACGGTGAGCGGCAAAGTGGTCCTGCGCCAGGGCGCCAGTGTCTGGCCCCAGGCGGTGCTGCGCGGCGATAACGAGACCATCGAGGTTGGTATGGGCAGCAATGTACAGGAAGGCGCAGTGCTGCATACGGATATGGGTTTTCCGCTGACACTGGCGCAGAACGTCACCATCGGTCACCAGGCCATGCTGCACGGTTGCACCGTGGGTGAAGGGTCCCTGATCGGCATTCAGGCCGTAGTGCTTAACGGTGCTGTGATTGGCAAAAACTGCCTGGTGGGCGCTGGCGCTCTGATTACCGAAGGCAAGGTCTTCCCCGATAACTGCCTTATCATCGGCAGTCCTGCGCGGGTGCTGCGCCAGCTCGACGAGGCGACCGTTGCCGGGCTTAAGGCCAGTGCCGGACACTATGTGGAGCGGGCTCGATTGCACAAGCGTACCCTCAAGCGAATCGACTAAACCCGCCCGGGGTCGGTATTTCAGCGCTGTTTGCCCGGGACGATGTTCGGATTCACCGCTATTGGGCGGCCGCACTGGGCAACACAGCCCACTGCGGCAGGGGCTCCTTTATATGCCCTGTTTGATCAGCATTTCCCTGGCATCCTGCACCAGGCTGTGTTCAACAGGCTGCGCAAGGAGCTGATCAGGAGCACTTCTTCTGGGCGAATTTTCATGCTGCTATCCGAGCAGCTATTGCTGTTTTTGGCATGCCAGCGGTTGGGGTGGCGTACGTATTGCGGTACCCCCTGTGTTAAGATGTCATACCAATCCACTGCTGTCAGGGCAGTGGAAACGACCCACATTATTGAAGTTAGATACCATGGCTGAACGACTCTACCGAGATATTGGTGAGCAGATAAAGGAAGAAATACGGGCTCAGGGCCTTAAGCCTGGCGCCAAGTTGCCCACGGAACGTGTCTATGCGGATCAATTCGGCGTCAGCCGAACCGTGGTGCGTGAAGCGTTTATCATGCTGGAAATTGAAGCGCTGATCGAGGTACGAAAAGGGTCCGGCAGCTACCTGATCAAGGTGCCAGGAGATGGCCGCCTGATCAAGAGTGTCTCCGAGGATATCGGTCCCTTCGAGTTGCTGCAGGCGCGCCAGGTGCTGGAAAGCTCGATTGCGGCCTGTGCCGCCGAGGTAGTGACCAAACACGATATTCAGTTGATGCAGGATATTCTGGAGCTGGAGGAAGCGGAGCTGGATTCAGTTGAAAAAAGTGATTCCGCAGACAGAGAGTTTCATTTGCTGATTGCACGGGCGACGCAGAATACCCTGTTGCTGGAAACCTGCACTCAGCTGTGGGACCTGCGAGAGCGCAGCCCTATGTGGAAAGCCCTGCACTCAAGGTTCAAGGACACCTCTTATCGGGGGGGCTGGCTGGACGATCACCGCGCAGTGCTTGGACATTTGCGAAGGCGCGACCCACAAGGGGCGCGCCAGGCGATGTGGCAGCACCTGGAAAATGTGAAGGTAACACTGTTCGCGCTGTCCAATACAGAAGACCCGGACTTCGACGGCTTTCTGTTTACCAGCCTCCGTCCGGACGCCACGTCGGGGCCGCTGTGAGTTCGCAGGTAAAAATTCCGATGGTGACTCGGGTTTAAAGCTTGAAATTTTCTCCTGATGGCTGACACTCAGGTAATGACTTTCCAGCCTAACACCACTGGCGCCGCCACCGGGATACTGCTTGTTGCAGCAGTGCTGCTGTGGCCTGTGGCGGGCCAGGCCGACAGCCTGCGCCGTATCGTGCATCCGGACGGGCGTATCGAGTACACCAATGTCGGCAACCCCGGAAAGGGTGACAAGGTGCTGAGCAATCGCAGCGGGCAGAAAATATACAAGTACCGGGCACCCAGCGGTGTACTGAGCTTTACCGATCAGAAACCGAAGAATCAGGCCTACGAGGTCGTCAAGATCCAGTGCTATGCCTGCAATCCGGTGTCGTCGGTGAACTGGCGCAATACGCCTCTGAATCTCACCGCCTATGCGCAGATGGTGCGCACGGCTGCCGCAGAACACCGCGTTGATCCTGCGCTGGTACGGGCACTGATTCATGCAGAATCAGCATTCAATCCGACCGCAGTGTCCCACATGGGGGCCCAGGGCCTGATGCAGCTGATGCCGGCGACGGCGGCCTCCCTGGGAGTCGAGAATGCTTTCGATGCACGGCAGAATATCGATGGCGGTGTAAAGCATCTGGCCGAGTTGCTGCAGGCGTTTGATGGCAATACCCGCCTGGCAGTTGCTGCCTATAACGCCGGTGCCGGCGCGGTGCGCAAGTATGGCGGGGTGCCGCCCTATGCCGAGACAGAGGTTTATGTCGAACGTGTGGCGATTCTGCGTCAGCGTTACAATGAGAAGGTAGGGGCCGCCCCCTGAAAGCACGGATGGATTCGCACAGCACATGACCGCAGTGATGTTTTTGGGCTGGCCGAGGGACCCTTGTTGGTTGTACCCTTAGCGCCGGTTGCGCGGGGAGGTTATTTTTGCCCCGCAGAATTTTTCAGGGGAGTTCGTGACGATGTCAAACCAACTGCGTATCCGCTATCCGGATGACTGGCACCTGCATGTGCGTGATGGCGAGGTGCTGCAAAAAGTATTGCCCGAGACTACTCGCTGGTTTCGCCGGGCCATCATCATGCCCAATCTCAAGAATCCGGTCATCACCACTGCCCAGGCGATCGAGTACCGTGCTCAGATCGAAGCGGCCTGTCCGGCGACTGACCCCTTTACGCCGCTAATGACGCTGTACCTGACCGAAAAAACCGATGCGGCGGACGTGAGACAGGGTTTCGAGGCCGGACACATTGTGGCTGCCAAGCTGTATCCGGCCGGCGCCACCACCAATTCCGCGGCGGGCGTCAAGAACGTTGAGGCGATATACGACGTACTGGCGACCATGGAAGACATTGGCATGCCGCTGCTGGTGCACGGTGAAGTGGTGGACGCCGATATCGATATATTTGATCGTGAGGCCGTTTTTATCGAACGCACCCTGGGACCGGTACGCAGCCGTTTTCCCAAGCTCAAGATCGTGCTGGAGCATGTCACTACCAGTCATGGTATCGATTTTGTGAAGTCCTGCGACGAGAACACCGCCGCAACCATCACCCCGCACCACCTGGTGATCAACCGCAATGCCATGCTGGTGGGCGGAATCAAGCCGCACTACTACTGCCTTCCGGTTGCCAAGCGTGAGAGTCACCGTCTTGCCCTGCGTGCGGCCGCAACTTCCGGCGACCGCCGTTTCTTCCTTGGCACCGACTCGGCGCCGCATTTGCGTTCAGCCAAGGAAAGCGCCTGTGGCTGCGCCGGCATTTTTAATGTGTCGGTATGCCTGGAAACGCTGGCCACTGTGTTCGAGCAGGAAAATGCGCTGGACAAGCTCGAAAGCTTTGCCTCGTTGAACGGCCCGGCCTTCTACGGCCTGGAGCCTAACAATGAATTTTTGCTACTGGAGAAAACCGCGGAGGCACAGCCGCTGCCGGCGAACGTGGAAGCCCAGGGTGAATCCATTCAGGTGTTCGACCCGGGGTTTGCACTGCACTGGCGGGTGCGGGCTGAATAGCTCCCGTTGTGTGGATATAAAAATGCCGGCTTAAAAGCCGGCATTTTTGCTTTCCGGGGCGGGGCTGCTGAGCGCAGCCGCCAAGGGGGCCTAGCGCTTTTGCAGTTCAGCGTTCCTGCGGCGCTCATAGTCGCGTGCGGCGCCTGCGATGGTGCCGCTGTCACCGGTTTGCATCCACTTGCGGATCCGGTTGGCATCACCGGTGGGTGTACGCTTTCCGAAAGAGTCCAGCATGACCATCACGACCTCGCGGTTGTCGATCCTGGCCAGCATTACCAGGCAGCGCCCGGCCTCGTCAAGGTAACCGGTTTTGCTCAACTGGATATTCCAGCTGCCACCGCGGACCAGGGCATTGGTGTTGGTATATGCCAGGCGGTAACGCGGGCTTTCGAAATTGGCGGTAAATACCTTGGTGGTGGAATAGTCGCGAATCTGCGGGTATTTGGCGGCAGCCGTGACCAGGCGGGCAAGATCTGTAGCGGTAGATACGTTGTTCGGTGACAGGCCGCTGGCATCCACGAATCGGCTGTGGTGCATTCCGAGCGCCTTGGCCTTGGCATTCATGGCCTTGACGAATGCCTTGAAGCCGCCGGGATAGTTGCTGGCCAGCGCGGTCGCAGCCAGGTTCTCGGACGACATCAGCATGATGCGCATGGCATCCGCGCGGCTGAGTTCGGACTGCGTACGAATGCGTGAATAGTAGTTGTTTGTCAGGGTGCGATCGTTGCGGCTAAAGGTGATGTTCTGCTTGAGCGACTGCTTGCCATCCAGAATGACCATGGCGGTCATCAGCTTGGTAATTGAGGCAATGGGGACGACGACATTGGCATTCTTGTTGTAGATAGGTTTTCCGTTCTTGAGGTCGACAACGGAGACGCTGGCAGAAGCCAGCTGAATATTCTTGTATTGTTCTGCTGCGGCCGGAGTTTTGGCGGGAGCTTCACCATGGGCCACAGACAGGGATGACGCCAGTACCAGTAACAGGGATGCAGTTAGTTTTTTCATGATATTCACGGAGATGGCGATGGATTTAACAATAAATACAGATACATAAGGCACAGCATCATACAGTAGCCACCGCCGTTTCGCACCGCGGCCAAAGGCAACTTCAGATGATTTTTTGTATCTGCAGGGTCGCCGTGGCCGGTGTACGCGCCTTGCCATTCAAGCGCGGGCAGGTCAGGCGTCTTCCTCGTGCATCAGGCCCTCCACCAGTTCCATTTCTTCGACAAAATGTTCGTCATGCCGCGCCAGCCGGAAGCTGCCATTGAGCATGTTGACCAGATAGATGGTGTCGCCTTCACCGGCGTTCAGCGCCTCCAGTACGGCGGGCGGCAGTGCCACACCCAAGCCTTCTTCCAGCTTGCAAACCTTCAGTTCAATCATGTTGATTACTCCTGTGTGAGTGATGGTGCACCCAAGGGTACAGCCTTGCTGCTTTGGAACCGCCTAGCCTTGGGCTTTTCAGTCCACTGCAGGTTTAAGTGTAATGGCAAAGGTGCCGGAAGGGATCAAGACTGAAAATTATTCGTGGCGGGTAGTATCGATGTTTTCGGCAACGGCTTGGGCGGCGCTTTCATCCACCGGTGCTCGACGGTCTTGTTGTACGCGAACACCGTTTCGCCCGGCTGACTTGGCTTCGTAAAGTGCCATATCGGCGCGGCGCAGCAGTGTTTCAAGCGTGTCGTCGGGCAGGCACAGGCAGGCGCCGGCACTGATGCTGAGGCTGATGGGGGCGCTGCCGCTGTCAGGCAGCGGGGTGCAGGCCACGCTCTTGCACAGGCGCTGACTGAGGGTTTCGAGGCGCTGCTGGTCGCAGCCGTGGAGCAAAACCAGAAATTCGTCGCCGCCCCAGCGGGCGGCGGCATCACTGCTGCGGATCTGGGCACGAATAAGGTGGGCGATATGATTCAGTGCCGCATCGCCCTGGGTATGACCATGCTGGTCGTTGATGGCTTTGAAGTGATCCAGGTCGAGCCAGATGATGCCACACCCGGGGTTTTGGAAGCGCTGCAGCTCAGCGCGGATCTGTTCTGCCATGCCGCGGCGGTTCAGCAGCTCCGTTAACGGATCGGTACGGGTGAGCGCCTCCAGGGCCTCGGTGCGTTGCCGTACCTTGTGCTCCAAATTCTGTCTCGACTCCAGCACGGCCGACGCCATGGACTGAAAATGGGTCACCAGACGGCCAATCTCATGATGCTGCACCCTGGGCAGAGCCGAGCCGGTGTCATCCCCGCGTCCGATACCCTGCATGGCACGTTCGAGCTGGCGCAGCGGGCGCAGTACCATATGGTTTAGCACCAGGTTAAAGCTGAGCATGGCCAGCAGCAGGGTGATACCGCAGATCAGCGCAATTCCGCTAAAGCTGCTTAGCGGCAGCAGCTTTTCAAAATCCAGCAGGGTAATCTCATACCAGTCGATTTCCGGGATGTAGGCCACGCCCGCCAGGTAGCGTCGTTCGTCCCGGTTGACGAATCTTGTGGTCACGGACTTGCTCGTTGTGACAAGTTCCACCATCGCATCCTTGATGCTGAGGACATCGGCAGGCTCGTCCAGCAGGCGGTCGAGGGTATTAACGGGCAGGCCCGGGTTGGAAATGGAGGCGTAGTCGATCAGGCTAGGGTCGCTATAGAGCTGAATTGCGCCGCGGTAATCGACAAAAATACTGGTCATGCTGGTGTCGCTTTCGCTGTCCTGCAGTACCTGGTTGATAAATCCCTCGAGTTCCATGCCTGTGCCCAGTACCCCCAGTGTCTGGTCGCCATCGCGCAGCAATACATCAATCCAGAGCTTGGTGACGCCGAGCTCGACATCGGGGTTGACGTTGAGGTGCACGGGACGCTGTTGTTCAATGACATCATAGAACCAGCGGTCCTGTGCTTTTTGCGGGTCCAGGGTGTAGCGCAGTTGTTGCCCGGCGTATTCGTTACTCGCGTTGTTATGGTAATAGTGGCCGGACTGGTACAGCGCGACGAAATAGCTGTTGTCGGTAAAGGTGAGGCGATAGCTTTCCATTTCTTCGATGGCCCGGGCCTTCAGCTTTGGATCATCGGGTGTTCGGGCCCAGTCGATAATGTGGGGGGAACGGGCAAACTGACGTGACAGGGCCATTTCTCGCAGGATGGGCTGCAGGGCGCGAGCCTTGTTGTAGAGAACCTGTTTTTCGGCGTAGCGCACCGCCCACTGATCGATGATCTCCACGGCCTGCTGTCGGGCCGAGAACCAGACCGCAATGCCGGACAAAATGATCAGTGCGGCCGTAAACAGCAAAAACCGTGGTTTTAAATTCATACAGCGTCCATGCTTTTCCTTTGCCCGGGCAAACGTCGAGAGTAACACGAATTTTCGCTGGAACAACGCTGTCAGAGGTATCGGGTGTGCCCGCGGGCCCGGTCCACCTTAACCCAAGGCCCCGGCGCGACGTCTTCGAACCTGCGGACACACGGGGATTTAGCCGCGGTTGTCGAACTGTAGCCTGGCCAATTGTGCATAGAGCTCACAGCTGCGCATCAGTTGCAAATGGGTACCCTCGGCTACCAGGTGGCCATGCTCCAGTACCGCGATTCGATCGGCGGATTGTACCGTTGCCAGGCGATGAGCAATGACCAGGCAGGTGCGATTATGCATCAGGCGTTCCAGGGCCTGTTGTACCGCACGTTCGCTTTTGGCATCCAGTGCGCTGGTGGCTTCGTCGAGCAGCAAAATGGGTGCGTCGCTCAGAATGGCGCGGGCGATGGCCAGCCGCTGCTTCTGGCCGCCGGACAGCCCGCTGCCGGCATCACCCAGGCGGGTCTGGTAGCCCTGGGGCAGGGCGCTGATGAAGTCGTGAGCATGGGCGGCGCGGGCGGCGGCTTCAACTTCGGCCTGGCGGGCGCCGGGTTTGCCGTAGCGCAGGTTGTCTTCGATGCTGCCAAAGAACAGCGCCGGTGTCTGGGAGACCAGGGCGAAGCAACGGCGCAGGTCGGCGGGGTCCAGCTGGCGTATATCGATACCGTCAATGCTGATATGACCCGCAGTACAGTCATAAAAGCGCAGTAACAGGTCGAGCAGTGTCGATTTTCCTGCGCCGGACGGCCCAACCAGTGCCAGGGTTGTACCCGGCTCTACCTTCAGTTGTATGGCATCAAGCGCCGCAGTATCGGAGCGGCCCGGGTAGCTGAAGCAAACGCCGTTCAGCTCGATTCTGCCCTTGATGTGCGTCGGCAGTACCTGCCGTCCCTGTGCTGGTGGCATGATATCGTTGCGCGCAGTCAGCAGTTCGACAATGCGCTCGGTCGCTCCCAGAGCGCGCTGCAGATCTCCGATCACCTCGCTGATCGAGCCCACGGCGGCGCCAACGATGACACTGTAGAATACAAAAGCTGCGAGCTCGCCTGCACTGATGCGCCCGGCAATCACGTCCATACCGCCGACCCAGAGCATCAGCCCTACAGCGCCGAGTACCAGTGTGATCACCACACTGATCAACAGGCCACGTTGCAAGGTCCGTTGTTTCGCGACGGCAAAGGCCTGGTCGACCACAGTGCCGAAGCGGGCCTTGTCCAGCGACTGGTGATTGTAGGCCTGTACCGTCTTGATCTGTCCCAGCACTTCTCCCACGTAGACTCCCACATCGGCAATGCTGTCCTGGCTGCGGCGCGACAGGCGGCGCACGCGGCGCCCAAACAGCAATATGGGCGCAACAACCAGGGGCACGCAGATCAGCACCAGGGCGCTGAGTTTGGCATTGGTGAGAAACAGCCAGACAGTGCCGCCGAGCATCATGATGAGGTTGCGCAGTGCCACCGATACCGAGGAACCGATCACCGCCTGTAGCAGGGTGGTATCGGCGGTGAGACGCGACTGTATTTCCAGGCCGCGGTTGCTTTCGAAAAAGCCGGGGTGCAGTTCAATCAGGTGGTTGAACACCTGGCGGCGTACATCGGCCACCACCCGTTCGCCGAGCCAGGTAACCCAGTAGTAGCGGGCAAAGGTGCCCAGAGCGAGCGCGGCCACGAGGAACAAAAACAGTTGCACATAGTGACGTAACTGGGCTTCAGAACCCGTCGTTAGTCCCTGATCGATGATCAGGCGGACTCCCTGGCCCAGCGATAGCGTAACGGCGGCGGTGAACAGCAGGGCTCCCAGGGCGTAGGCGATCTCCCGGCGATAGGGTCGCAGATAGGCAACCATCGTCATGAACGATGCGGTTGTGTCTTTCGCGGTGTTGGGGCTGTTGCCGGGCATGGGTCTGTTGTCCTGGTGAGTTGCGCACTGCGCACAGCGGCGCGCCGGGCATCGACTTGCAAGGTTCATCCTGCGTCAGGAGACGGCATGAAGTCCATGGTTGCAACTCGGCCCAACCCACAGCGCCGGTGGAGTCCTGTCCGCAACGTGCTGCTGGCGTGCCCCGGGGACGCGTTATACAGTAATGCAGCAAAGGCCAGTCTCCCAGGCCGTACGGCTATTCAGCCAGGAGTGCTAACGTGAAAGTGGTTATACCTGATGATTACCAGCATGTGGTGCGGGGCTTGCGCTGTTTCTCCCGCCTGAAAGATTTCGACGTCGAGGTTTTTCATGATGCCGCCAGCGATATCGATACCCTTGCCCGGCGTTTTGCCACGGCCGATGCGCTGGTGCTGACTCGGGAGCGCACCCGCATAGATGATGCCTTGCTGGCACGGCTGCCGCGCCTGAGACTGATCAGCCAGACCGGCAAGGCATCGACCCATCTGGATGTGGAGGCCTGTACACGCCATGGCGTGGCGATTGCCGAAGGCACGGGCTCACCGGTGGCGCCTGCAGAACTGACTTGGGCTCTGATCATGGCGGGGATGCGCAAGCTGGTACCGGCGGTCATTGCCATGCAGGAGGGGCGCTGGCAGGTCAATATGGGTGACCGCCTGGCCGGCAAGACGCTGGGAATCTGGGGGTTTGGCAAGATTGGACAGCGGCTGGCCCGTTATGCTGCGGCCTTTGACATGAAAGTGCTGGTTTGGGGCTCGGACGGCTCGCGCCAGGCCGCTGCGGAACAGGGTCTGGCCGTGGCGCGAAGCAAGGCGGAGTTTTTTGCAGGCAGCGATGTACTGAGCCTGCACCTGCGCCTGAATGATGCCACCCGCGAGGTGGTGCAATACCGGGATCTGATCCAGATGAAACCCGATGCGCTGTTTGTGAATACCAGCAGGGCGGAACTGGTGGAGGCCGGTGCCCTGCAGCGGGCACTTGAACAGGGGCGACCGGGGCGAGCGGCGCTGGATGTCTATGAGCAGGAACCTGTTTTCAATCCCGATTACTGGGCCCTTCGGATGGATAACGTACTCTGCAGCCCGCATCTGGGCTATGTTGAATCAGCAGGTTATGAGCTTTATTTCGATGCTGCGTTTCGCAATGTTGTTGAGTTTTTTGCCGGAAGCTCGGCGAATATGCTCAACCTTCAGGCACGCTCCCGTGAAGCGTACGGTGACACCTGAAGTGGCTGTCGTGCGGTGTCGTTTCCAACCGCAAACCCTGGGAGACTAACAATGAAAATTACCTTTCTAGGCGGCACCGAAACCGTTACCGGCTCAAAGTTTCTCGTCAGTAGCAAGGATACCCAAGTGCTGGTGGATTGCGGTCTTTTTCAAGGCTACAAGTGGCTGCGTGAGCGTAACTGGCAGGGGCTTTCAGTGGACCGACAGAGTCTCAATGCCGTGATCCTGACCCATGCGCATCTTGACCACTCGGGCTACCTGCCCGTGCTGTATCGCGACGGTTACAGGGGGCCTGTCTATTGTCATCCCGCAACCCAGGCGCTGTGCGGGGTGCTGTTACCCGACAGCGGGCACCTGCAGGAGGAAGATGCGCGTTTTTACAGCCGTCATCGCCTTGGCAAGCATGCCCATCCGGAACCCCTGTATGACTGTGCAACAGCCGAGCGATGCCTGACGCTGTTAAAACCGGTTGAATTTGAACAGGTGTTCAGTATCGGTGACATGAAAATTTCGCTGCATCCGGTTGGCCATATTCTTGGCGCGGCCTGTGTCGTTATCGAAGCAGAGGGCAAGCGTATTGGCTTTTCAGGCGATGTGGGGCGCCCCGACGACCTGTTTATGCTTCCGCCGAAACCCTTGCCTGAGCTGGACCTGCTGATGCTGGAGTCCACCTATGGCAACCGCCGGCACGAAAAAATCGACCCCTATGAGCAACTCAGTGACGTCGTCAACGAGACCGTTAGCGGCGGCGGAGTGTTGCTGATTCCGAGTTTTGCGGTCGGCCGGGCCCAGGTACTGCAGCATATGCTGGCGACGCTGATGGCTGACCATCGTATCCCCAAGTTGCCGGTTTACCTCGACAGCCCGATGGCCATTGACGTCTCGGACATTTATTGCCACTTTCATGCCCTGCACCGGCTGAGTAATGCCGATTGCCAGCGCATGTGCCGGGCCGTTAAATATGTGGAGAGCGTGGAAGGATCACAGGCGCTGAGCAAGCAGGTGTATCCGCACATCATCATTGCAGGTAGCGGAATGGTTTCAGGCGGGAGAATCCTGCATCACCTCAAGCGGCTGTTGTCGAACCATCGCACGACGGTATTGCTCACAGGCTATCAGGCCGGCGGTACGCGAGGTGCCAAGATGCAGCAGGGTGTTGAGAGTGTGAAAATCCACGGAGAGTGGGTGAAAAACCGCGCCCGTATCCGTACCTTGCATGGTTTGTCCGGTCATGGCGACTATGTGGATATAGGACATTGGCTCGAAGCTTCGGCGCTCAAGCCGGGCACCAGGATTCAACTGATTCACGGTGAGCCGGAGGCATTGGAAGGCATGCGGGATCACCTGCGTCGAACCCTGCCGTTCCAGGTGGAGGTGGCCGGTTACCGTAATATTCTAACCATTTGATCCTGCGGGATCCGCACAAAGGTCCCAACGTTGCCGCGATTGTAAAAACGATCATCACGCTGGGGAGTAGCCTGGACCTTGCGGTTATTGCCGAGGGTGTTTAAACCCAGGCGCAGTGTGATGTATTGATGGATACAGTCTGTCAGCAGCTTCAGGGCTGCCATTTTGGCCGGCCAGGCCCTGTCGAGGCCCTGGAGCGCTGGCCCAAAGGCGGTTGTCAAAGACGGCGACAGATCGATTGCGCTTGCCTGCCAGAGTATGATCACGGGCGGTTCGGATGCTCAGGTAAAGGTCACAGGTGAACACAAAGGGTTTCTGCGGGCTCTAACACAGTGTTTCTTCGGGATAAACGGTATGAAAAAAGTCGCAATGTTAACGATGGCGGTATTTGCCGCCTTTGCTCCTTTATCATCCTGGGCGGACAGGGCTATCTTCGCCGGCGGCTGCTTCTGGTGCATGGAACAGGCATTTCAGCCCCTGGCAGGGGTAAGCGATGTGGTGTCCGGTTTCACCGGCGGTACCCTCGAGAATCCGGTCTATGATGGCAATCACGAGGGACACTACGAAGCAATTGAAGTGACCTATGATCCCAGGGTCATCAGCTATCAGCAACTGCTGGATATTTACTGGGTCAACGTTGACCCCTTCGATGATCGTGGCCAGTTCTGTGACAAGGGCCCGAGTTACCTGAGCGCGATCTTCGTGCTGGACGCCAGCCAGCGGCGCCTGGCCGAGGCATCCCGGCAGCGGGTTATCGACGAGTTCGCCGATCAAAAAGTGGTAACGCCGGTGCTGGATGCGGCACGCTTTTACCTGGTGGTGGAGGGGCATCAGGATTACTACATCAAGAATCCTATTCGTTATCGCTACTACAAAACCGCCTGTGGTCGCGCTTCACGTCTCGAAGACATCTGGGGCGACCGGGCGGCGCACTGAGGCTTGAGTTTGTCGCCGCTCGATCCGGTAACAGCCGGAGTCAGCGCCTGTTGTCAGGCCTGGGGGCATGCACCGCCAGGCCAGTATAAGGCACTCTCGCTAAAGCCCCGGCTTAGGGGGTCAGTAGGTGTGAATAGTCCAGTGACAGTTGCGAACGGGGCTCAAAATGGTGCTCGTCACAGTTGGGCGCCCGGGTAATCAGGTCCACGAGGACGAAGTCCTGATCGGGTCTCAGGGCCAGCAGCGAATGGTGCCAGACCCCGGGGTGGTAGTTAATGCCCTGGTTGCCATCGCACAGAAAAGCCCGAATATCCGCCGGGTCCAGGTTATCCCCCGCTGGCGCTACGATCGCGATAAACGGCTGTTGTCCCTGGGGGATGAACGCCTGGGTCGCCAGCGGGTGGCGTTCCAGCATGGCAACCTTCA
>JBFGZM010000048.1:0-14324 GCA_041586815.1 Marinobacterium sp.
CTGGCCAACGTGGTGGATGATCACCTGATGGAGATTACCCACGTGATTCGTGGCGAGGAGTGGATCAACTCGGCGCCCAAGCACAAGCTGTTGTACGAATACTTTGGCTGGGACATGCCGGTGCTGTGCCACATGCCATTGCTGCGCAACCCCGACAAGTCCAAGCTGTCCAAGCGCAAGAACCCGACCAGTATCCTGTACTACCAGCGCATGGGTTTCCTGCCCGAAGCTCTGCTCAACTATCTGGGTCGCATGGGCTGGTCGATGCCGGACGAGCAGGAAAAATTCTCGCGTACAGAGATGTTTGCCAATTTCGATATCCAGCGCGTGTCCCTCGGTGGCCCGGTATTCGATCAGGAAAAGCTCAGCTGGCTCAATGGCCTCTGGCTGCGCGAAGATCTGAGTCCGGAGCAGTTCGCTGCCCGTTTCCAGGAATGGGCGCTGAACCCGCAGTACCTGATGCAGATCCTGCCACTGATTCAGCAGCGCGTCGAAAAACTGTCGGATGTGGCACCGCTGGCCGGTTTCTTCCTGTCAGGCATGATCGAGCTGGATGAATCGAAATTTGCCCACAAGTCGTTGCAGCTGGAGGATATTCGCAAGATCCTGCAGTTTGCCTCCTGGCAGATCGACAACGAGTCCGTCTGGACCAAGGATCAGCTCTTTGCCGAGCTCAAGGCGCTGGCCGATGGCATGGGTTACAAGATCCGTGACTTCCTGTTCCCGCTTTTTGTCGCTATCGCCGGCACCAGCCAGACCGTATCCGTGATGGATGCCATGGCCATTCTGGGTCCTGACATGAGCCGCGCCCGCGTACGCCATGCACTCAATACCATCGGTGGTCCGTCCAAGAAGGAAGGCAAGCGCTGGGAGAAAGAGTTTGCTGCGCTGAAGACCGGTGCCTGAGTAACAAACATCGGGTTGCGAGCCCGGGTCGTTCCAAACCCCGCTACGGCGGGGTTTTTGCCGTCTGTGCCAGGCAATATGCAGTGCCTGATCAAGCTGGACGGCTGTCCGTAGTGGTCTAGTCTCAATAGACTGACCTGACGGAAATATCGCCATGAGCATAAAGGCTGCCATTGTTCAGAAGCCCCCGGTATTGCTTGATCTGCGGGCGACACTGGAGCGCGCCCTTGAAAGCCTCGAGGAGGCGGTGGTGCAGGGGGCTCAGCTGGTGGTCTTTCCGGAAGCCTATCTTCCCGGTTATCCAACCTGGGTCTGGCGGCTGCGCCCGGGTGGTGACATGGCGCTGGGAAATCGCCTGCATGCTCAGCTCGTTGCCAACGCAGTTGACCTGGAGTCGGGTGGTCTTGAGTGCATCTGCGAGGCAGCGGCAAGGCACAATATAGTAGTGGTTATGGGGCTCAATGAACGGGATAGCCGATACAGCGGTTCCACTCTGTTCAATACGGTGGTTGTCATCGGGCCTGATGGCAAGATCCTGAATCGTCATAGAAAGCTGATGCCTACCAACCCTGAGCGGATGGTATGGGGCGCCGGCGATGGCTCTGGTCTGAAGGTGGTCGATACCCCGGTCGGGCGTCTTGGTTGCATGATCTGCTGGGAAAGCTACATGCCACTGGCGCGTTTCGCACTTTATGCCCAGAATATCGACCTTTATATAGCTCCGACCTGGGATAGCGGCGACGTCTGGCTGGCGTCGATGAACCATATCGCCCGCGAAGGCGGCTGCTGGGTGCTCAGCACTGCAACCGCAATGCAGGCCAGTGACATTCCGGACTCTTTCCCGGATCGTGATGTGCTGTACAGTGCAGATGAGTGGATCAACCCCGGTGATGCCGTTGTAATCAAACCCTTTGGAGGGATTGTGGCGGGCCCGCTGCATCGGGAAAAAAGCATACTGTATGCGCAGGTGGATCCGGTAGCTGCTCGGGAGGCCCGCAAGCCTCTGGATGTGGCCGGGCATTACAATCGCCCCGATATCTTTCGCCTTGAGGTGGATCGTAGTGGCAAGCCTCCGTTGACGTTCAGGTAGTGTGGGCTGCGCGCAATTGTTTGCCTTGGCATTATCGAGGTGGGGCAGCAGCCCCCACTTTCGGTTCAATCTGAGCGTTCTTTAACCAGTTGAATATTAAAGGACTTTCTTTGGTTTTTTGTAGAAAACCTGCTTGACAGTGCGGGGGTCTGACTTTACTATACCGCTCGTCTTCTGAAGGGGGCCTTAGCTCAGCTGGGAGAGCGCGACGCTGGCAGCGTCGAGGTCGGGGGTTCGATCCCCCCAGGCTCCACCACTTCAAAAGTCGACTGAAAGTCCTTTGCGTCCCATTCGTCTAGTGGCCTAGGACACCGCCCTTTCACGGCGGTAACAGGGGTTCGAACCCCCTATGGGACGCCACTTTCAAAGCCTGTTTTTCAGGTTGTTATATGGGGCCTTAGCTCAGCTGGGAGAGCGCGACGCTGGCAGCGTCGAGGTCGGGGGTTCGATCCCCCCAGGCTCCACCAATTTCTTGCTGGTTTATTCTGAGTCAGCCGATAATATCCTTCTGTTCCTTCTGTTCCTTCTGTTCCTTCTGTTCCTTCTGTTCCTTCTGTTCCTTCTGTTCCTTCTCGTTGCTTGCCTGCCCGTTTTTTCTGTCTTGTCTGTTCGGATTGCCGTTTCGAGTCAGCATCGCTGTGCTGTTCTGCCCGGTGTTTTTCATCATGGCTGATTCTGGCTTGGGCTGATTGTCGTTATGATGGAATTCTGCATGGCAAGGCTGCTCGGGTGGCAGGAGTTGAGCTCTGCGAGCTTCGCGATGGCTGCCGGGCTGTTTGGGTTGGAAAGGCAAGGAGGTGTTTGTGGCGTTGATCGAATTTTCAAAAGATGAAAAAGCCGCCGTTGTGTTGCAGCTTCAGCGGTATTTTAGTGACGAGCTGGATCAGGACCTGGGGCAGTTCGACGCAGAATTTTTGCTGGATTTTTTCTCCGAGAAGATTGGTGTCTACTACTATAACCGCGGTCTTCTGGATGCGCAGGCAGTGCTGAGTGGCAGGCTGGATGGCATGCTTGAGGCGATCAGTGAGATTGAAAAGCCAACGGCTGTTTTGTGATGTTGTTGGCTGCTTGTCTGTGTCGTTGTGTTGATGGCAGAGGTTCTCGCAGGTAGCAGGAGGTGCTATGTGGAATTTCAAGGCCTGGCGGCGCAGGCGCCTGATGGACAGGGCTGTATTGCCGCAGCGGGAATGGCAAGAGGTGGTTGCTTCTCTGGCACTGCTGCGCGGGCTAAGTGGGGATGAGCTGGCAGCTCTGCAGCGTCTGGTGTGGCTGTTTCTGGCGGAGAAGGCGCTGGTGGGGGTTCAGGGGCTGGCGCTAAGTGATGGCATGCGTTTGCGTATCGCCGCCCAGGCCTGTCTGCCGGTGCTGGCGCTGGGGTTGGAGTATTACCGCAACCTGGAAACGATACTGGTGTACCCGGGTGGTTTTGTCGCACGGCATGAGTATCAGGACGAGGCGGGTGTGGTGCATCAGGAGGCGGCAGGGCTTAGCGGCGAGTCCTGGATGCAGGGGCCGGTAATCCTGTCCTGGGAGGATGTTGTGGGCGCGTCGGAGGTTGGTGTCAACCTGGTGGTGCATGAGTTCGCTCACAAGCTGGACATGCTTACCGGTGTGGCGAATGGCTTGCCGCCATTGCATGCAGATATGTCGGTGTCGCAGTGGACGGCGGAATTGTCGGCGGCGTACGGCGATATGGCGGCGAAGGTGGCGCAGGGTGAGGTGACGGCGCTGGATGCCTATGCGGTGGAGGATCCGGCCGAGTTCTTCGCTGTCATGAGTGAGGCGTTTTTTGCAGCGCCCGGGCTGTTGCAGTGCAGCTACCCTGGAGTATATGGGCAGCTGCGTCGTTTTTATCGGCAGGATCCTGCGGCGCGGCAGGATTGCTGAAAATCCGGCCGGGTCGTCGTCAGGGTTGATCTCTGACTGGGTAAATCAGGCGCCGCGTGCGGTGGCGATGGTTTCATTCCAGAGGGCGGCAATCCCGCCCTTGTCGGTGTCGCTGAGGCGGTCAACGGCGAAAGCGCTCTCCAGGCTCTGCTTGACAGAGTCATTCAGTGCGTCGCAGTTCTCCGGTTCCGTGCTGGCAGCGAGGCTCAGGTGACCCAGCAGGTAGCTGCAATAGAACAGCCGGTCATTGTCGTCGGTGTGCTGTTCCTGGTTCAGCAGGTAGTTGTGGAGGCTGTCGCTGTAATCATTGGGGCTCATGGAGTCTCTACCTTCTTGAGTAGCAGTTGTGCTTCCTTACCATCGCTTTCGATCTGGTAAAGCTTGACGATCATGTAATCCAGTTCGGGTGCGAACCATATATAGGTTTCCCGTTTGGCGTCTTCGCCCCGGTCACGCTGTACCTTGATGGCCTTGAAGGTGCCGGCCGGCGTTTCGACGGACTCGCTGCCCAGTACCTCGAAGTCGTACTGCTTGAGGCTGCCGCCGTCGGCGACCGGGTAGCTGAGTTTTGTCTGACCGCCTGGCAGGTCTAGGCGAATCTGCATCTGGTAGCCGAGCTTGTCGAGGGTGCCGGCGGGAATATCCATCTGCCAGGGTTTGTTGTCGACGTCGTTGGTGACCCGGGTGTTGGGCCAGTCGAAGTTCAGGATGGCGTCGCGGCGTTTGCCGAATACCTTGTGGTGATACTGGTATTGCTGCGGGATCACCTGCAGATCATTCAGGGTAAAGCGGCTGCTTTCCTCGATGCCGGCGATGGCGGCCTGCGCGGTGCTGGTCAGTACCCACTGGCCGTCGCTCTGCTGGCGCAGTTCGCGCACTGCTTCGAGTGAGAGTTCGATGCCAACATCGAGGCGGGATTCGTACAGGGCGCGAAAGGGTTTCAGTTCGGTGGTGGCCAGGGCCTGGGTGTTGATGCTGCCCAGTAGCAGGGTGCAGCACAGGATTTGTTTTATCCGGCGGTACATCTTCGAAACTCCGTGTGGATTGCGCAGTGTGGTGGCTGTCGATCGGGGAGTGGTTGCGTTTGTCCGGCGCCCGGATAAGGTCGGGCGCCGGCGGGTCGCTGATGCTTTGGCGTTATACGCGCTGACCGCTTGCCGGTAGCTGAATGCCGTCCAGGGTTACGCCGGTGCTCTCGAGTTTCAGGCGCTCGGCGCAGAACCACTCTACCGCCAGTGGGTAGATCAGATGCTCTTGCTTGAGTACCTGCTGCTGTAGCTGGTCGGCGCTGGTGCCTGTTTCGACGGGTACGGTTGCCTGCAGGATCAGGGGGCCGCCATCGAGTTCCGGGGTCACGAAGTGTACGGTGCAGCCATGCTCGCTGTCACCGGCATCGATCGCGCGCTGGTGAGTGTGCAGTCCCTTGTACTTGGGTAGCAGGGATGGGTGGATGTTGAACATCCGGCCCAGGTAGTGGCGCACGAAGTCGGCGGTCAGGATGCGCATGAAGCCCGCCAGGACGATCAGGTCGGGCATCTGGTGGTCGATGAGCTCCTGCAGTGCGGCATCGAAGGCTTCGCGGGACTCGAAGTTCTTGTGATCAAGCAGCAGGGCATCGATGCCGGCATCCTGAGCGCGCTCCAGGCCCTTTACATCGGGCTTGTTGCTGATCACGGCGGCGATCCGGCCATTGATGCGACCCGACTGGGTCGCATCAATCAGTGCCTGCAGATTACTGCCGCTGCCCGAAAGCAGCACTACAATCCGCTTCTCGGTCACGTTCAGGCCTCCGCGTTGCGCAGTTCGACCTGCTCCTCGCCATCCTGTGCGGCTTCGATCTGGCCGATAACCCATGCCTGTTCGCCGGCGGCGCCAAGCAGGGCCAGAGCCTTGTCGGTTTCGGTGGCCGGTACGGCGATAACCATGCCAACGCCGCAGTTGAAGGTGCGGTACATTTCGCGGGCATCAACGTTGCCGTTGGTTTGCAGCCACTGGAATACCGGCGGCAGTTCCCAGGATGAGGTGTTGATGACAGCCTTGCTGGATTTGGGCAGGACGCGGGGGATGTTTTCCAGCAGGCCGCCGCCGGTGATGTGGGACAGGGCGTTAACCTGACTGTCCTTGATCAGCTGCAGTACCGACTTGACATAGATGCGGGTTGGCGCCATCAGTGCCTCGGCCAGGGTGGTGTCACCCATCGGCTGGTCAAGGTCGGCCTTGCTGACGTCAATGATCTTGCGGATCAGGGAGTAGCCATTGGAGTGCGGACCGGAGGCGCCCAGGGCGATCAGGCTGTCGCCGGCCTGTACGCGGCTGCCGTCAATAATGTCGGCCTTCTCGACCACGCCCACGCAGAAGCCTGCCAGGTCGTAGTCTTCGCCTTCGTACATGCCCGGCATCTCGGCGGTTTCGCCGCCCACCAGTGCGGCACCGGCCAGTTCGCAGCCACGGCCTATGCCGGTTACGACGTCGGCGGCGGTTTCAATGTTGAGCTTGCCGGTGGCGTAGTAGTCGAGGAAGAACAGCGGTTCAGCGCCAGCAACAACCAGGTCGTTGACGCACATGGCCACCAGGTCGATGCCGATGGTGTCATGCTTTTTAAGATCCATGGCCAGGCGCAGCTTGGTTCCGACTCCATCGGTCCCGGATACGAGGACAGGCTGGCGATATCCGGCCGGGATTTCGCACAGGGCGCCGAAGCCGCCCAGGCCGCCCATGACTTCGGGGCGCGCGGTGCGTTTGGCGACACCCTTGATGCGCTCAACCAGGGCGTTACCCGCGTCGATATCGACACCAGCGTCTTTATAGCTCAGTGATGTTTTGTCGGAAGCGGTAGACATGAATCAGATAACCTTTCAGCAACGGGGTTGGCGGCAAAAAATGAAGGCGACATTCTATCAGGTTGCGCGTGAGGCGGCTATTGTGTGTTAGAGTTTAAGCGTCTTTTGCCTTGCGCCTCGCCGGTTTTATTTTCGTTGGGAATACCTCATGTTTATCAAATGCTTGCGTCAGACTATTGCCTGTGTCGCGTTGCTGTGGGCGATCTGCGCGGGCGCTGCCAATGTGACAGGTCTATATAGCGCCGAAATAAATGTTTCCGGTGTTCCTGCGCAGCCAACTGAGGAACACATCGCTGAGGGGCTGACCCAGGTACTGATCAAGCTCAGTGGCAGTGCCGCCGTGGCCGATCATGCAGGGTACGAGGTGGTAATGGGTCAGGCGCAGAGTCTGCTGCGTGAATATGGCTATCGCAGCACGGCAGACGGAAAGCGCTGGCTGCAGCTGAGCTATGACCCGGTGCTGCTTGATGCGTTGCTGCAGCAGGTTGATATCCGTGGCCCGGAGGCGCAGCGACCGGCGCTGCTGTTGTGGCTGGTTCACAAGGAGGCCGGTGCCAGCGAGGAGTATATCGGCGCGGATCATCCGGCGATGCAGGCGCTAGTGGGGCAGGCCCAGCGCCGCGGCCTGGCATTGCAGCTGCCGCTGCTGGATCTGCAGGACCTGCAGGATCTGCCACCAGAGGAGCTCTGGCGCCAGGCGTCGGCTGCCGTGCATCATGCGTCGCAGCGCTATTCCCCCGATGCGGTGCTGGCCGGTCGAATCTGGTTTGAAGGTGGCTATTGGTTCAGTGAGTTCGAGTTCTCAGGGAAACAGTGGGAAACGCAGCGCTTCACGCCGGCCGGCGAGCTGGACGAGCAGATGACGGATGTGGTCGATACGGTGGCGGATCGCATGTTGCAGGCTGGCGTCGATGCGGCGGGGGGCTACCGGCCCTCGGGGCTGGTGCTGCAGGTGGATGGCATTCAGGGGCAGGCGGATTATCTGATGCTGGTGGAGCGCTTGCGCCAAAGCGAGGGTGTTACAGCTGTCTTCCCCGAGCGCCTGTCCCAGGGGCAGCTACGGTTAAGGGTGCAGCTGGAGATCAGTGTCGAGCAGCTTGAAGACGCTCTTCGCCACGATATTCGCCTGGAGCCGGTCAGTCATTCGAATGCGATGCAAGGTCAGGATGAGGGGGTGCTGCAGTATCGCTGGCAGAGCCCGGGCCCCGGAAATGCGGAAGGAATGCAATGACTGAGTCACAGCGCTGGTTTTTACTGATTGTCACCCTGGTGCTTGGTGCGCTGGTGTATGTGCTGGCGCCGGTCCTGGCACCCTTTCTTGTTGGCGCGCTTTTGGCCTATCTGTTTGATCCTGTCGCGGACCGGCTGGAGGTGAAGTTGGGCCGCACCGGTGCGGTAGTGACGGTTTTCGTATTTATGACGGCCCTGATGGCCCTGACGGTGCTGCTGCTATTGCCACAACTTGGGCGTCAGATACAGGTGATGCTGGAGCGGGTACCCATGGTGATCGACCTGATCGAAACGCGTGTGGTGCCGTTGCTGGAATCCACCCTGGGCACTGAGCTGGCCAGTCTTGATTTGGGAACGCTGAAATCCATGCTGGCGGGTAACTGGCAGCAAACCGGCAACCTGATGGCGCAACTGGCGGGGGGGATCACGCGCTCCGGTCTGGCGGTGCTGGCCTGGATTGCCAATCTGGTGCTGATTCCGGTGGTGCTGTTCTATCTGCTACGGGACTGGGATCTGATGATGGCCCGTATTCGCATGCTATTGCCGCGCTACCTGGAGCCCAGGGTCGCCCTCTGGGCGACTGAGTGCGACGAGGTTCTGGGTGCCTTTATAAAGGGGCAGCTGCTGGTCATGCTGGCGCTGGGCACTATTTATGCCACGGGTCTGTGGCTGGTAGGGCTTGATATTGCGCTGTTGATTGGTATGCTGGCCGGCCTCGCCAGTATCGTGCCCTATATGGGGTTCATTATTGGTATCCTTGTTGCCGGAATCGCAGCCTTTATTCAGTTTCAGGACCCCATGGTGCTGATCTGGGTGGGCGCGGTGTTTGCGATAGGGCAGGCTCTGGAAGGCATGGTGCTGACACCCTTGCTGGTGGGTGACCGGATAGGCCTGCATCCCGTGGCCGTGATCTTTGCGATCATGGCGGGTGGTCAATTGTTCGGGTTTGTCGGGGTGTTGCTGGCGTTGCCGGTTGCGGCGGTGATCATGGTGCTGTTGCGCCATTTGCACCAGGGTTACAAGAGCAGCACGCTGTATGGGTCGGCGCAGGTTGCCGAAGTCGAATTGCTGAAAACAGAAGCGGATGAATAACACGGCACCTTTCCAACTCCCGCTTGGCGTATCGCTGCGGGATGATGCGCGTTTTGAGAATTACCTGACCGGTGCCAATGGCCTGGCTCGCGCTATGTTGCAGCAGGCCGCCGAGGGTGAGGGCGAGCTGCTGCTCTATCTCTGGGGGACGCCAGGGGTGGGCTGTACCCATCTGTTGCAGGCCGCCTGCCACGCCAGTGAGCCGGCCCGGCGCACGGCGGTCTATCTGCCGTTGCAGGAGTTGCTGCACCTGGGTCCCGGGATTCTGGATGGCATGGAACACCTGGATCTCGTCTGTATCGACAACATACAGCTGGTGGCAGGCAGGAAAGCCTGGGAAGAGGGGCTGTTTCACTTCTTTAACCGTATCCGCGCGCAGAACAACCGTCTGGTGGTCGCTGCGACCAGTGCACCGCGCCAGCTCGGTATCAACCTGCCGGATCTGGCATCACGTCTGAGCTGGGGGATGGTGTTTCAGCTGCATGCGCTGCCGGATGAAGACAAGGAGCGTGCGCTGCAGTTGCGGGCCCAGGCCCGCGGTTTTCAATTGTCCAGCGAGGTGGTGCGATACCTGATTCATCATTCCAGCCGTGACATGGGCGACCTGTTCGGCTTGCTCGACAGGCTGGATCAGGCCTCCCTCAGTGCCAAGCGCAAGATCACCATTCCGTTCATCAAGCAGGAGATGGGCTGGTAATTCCGGCCCGCCCTGTGCCTGGTATCCTGTCCCTGTGGATCTTGCTGCAACATTCGTTTGCTGTTGATTTTACGTTGGCCCTGCCAGTGTTGTACCGCATGGTGGTGTCCAAGCTTTTTTGTTAGTTGCTGCAGCCAATTTCTGACGTTTAACCCCAGGTGAGGATCACGATGCTAGACGAGCGAATCATGCGGGATTTCAGTGCCCGAGATGAAGAAGAACAGCAGGCCTTTCTGACGCAGACCTGGTGTGACAACTGCCAGCAGGCAAACCTTGGCATGCATTCGGTGATTGAGTACGAGCACAAGGGTATTCTGTTCATCGAGGGCAAGTGTACGCGTTGTGGTGAGCCGGTATTGACCGAGCTGACGGAAGACGATTTCTGACGGACAGGGCTGGATCAACGGTGTCGAACGAATTTGAAAACCGCTTTGGGGGTAGTCGCCGGCTGTATGGCGTTGATACGGTGGAGCTTTACCGCCGCAGTCATGTCTGTGTGGTCGGCATCGGCGGGGTCGGCTCCTGGGTGGCCGAGGCGCTGGCACGCACGGCCATTGGCCGCATTACCCTGATCGATCTGGATGATATATGCGTTACCAATACCAACCGCCAGATCCATGCTCTGAGTGGCAATATCGGCCGCTCCAAGGTGGAGGCCATGGCCGAACGCATCCGTGCCATCAATCCGGAGGCGGTGGTGGGGCAGATCGAGGAGTTTGTTACCACGGAAAACCTCGGCGAGTTGATCACCGACGAGTTTGACTATGTGGTGGATGCCATAGACAGCCTGCGGGAAAAATCTGCCCTGATCGCCCATTGCAAGCGTCGCAAGATTCCACTGATTACCATCGGCGGTGCCGGTGGCCAGGTGGATCCGACCCGTATCGATATTGCCGACCTGAGCCGCACCAGCCAGGATCCGCTGGCCGCCAAGGTACGTTCCTGGCTGCGACGCCACTACGGCTTCAGTACCTCGAAAAAATTTGGCGTGGATTGCGTTTATTCGACGGAGCAGCTGGTGTATCCGCAACCCGACGGCAGTGTCTGTCAGCAGAAAAGCCTCAGTGAGGGCAGTACGCGGCTGGACTGTGACGGGGGCTTCGGCGCTTCTGTCTGTGTCACTGCCAGTTTTGGCTTTGTGGCGGTGTCGCGGGTACTGAAAAAGCTGCAGGAGCGAGAAGTGCGTCGGCTTGCGGCGCTCGAAGGCGCGAAAATCTAAAGCGGCGCCTGTTCAGCTTTTACCCCAGCCCAATCTTGATTCCCAGTGCCATCAGGGTAATGCCGATGGCACCTTCTATGCGCGTTCGCGCCCGTTCCAGAGCCTGCTGTACCACAGGTCGTGTCAGCAGCAGGACCACCAGGCTCAGCCAGGCCAGTTCAATGCTGACCGGGGTCAGCCCGTAGATGACCAGCGCTGGCCAGCCGTGATCCTGTTGCAGCACCTGGGAAAACATGGCCATAAAGAACAGCAGTACCTTGGGGTTGAACAGACTTATCATCAGGCCGGCGAGAAAGCTGTGCTGGCCTGATGTGCAAGGAGTGTTGCTCTCGCTCTGGGGCTTTCGACTGCTGAGCAGGTAAATCACGCCCATGTAGAGCAAATAGGCACTGCCAAGCCAGCGGACGCTGGCGTAAAGGCCGGGTGACTGGCTTATCAGGGTGGCAATGCCTACCAGGGACAGGGCGGCGTGTATCAGCAGTGCGGTGGCTAGACCTGCGGCGGTGACAAAGCCAGCCCGGCGGCCGCGTCCCAGGGTGTTGCGAAGCACGATGGCCATGTTTGCCCCCGGAATCATGGCGCCAAGCAGGGTAATGCCGGCGAAAAGTAACCATTCGAACATCGTAACTGCCCAGCTGTGGTTTTTCTGTGTGCTGAGTCTAAGGCGTGGCGGGGCAGCATCGCCAATCGTCATTGTTGATAGAGGTTATAATTCTGAGTTATGACCTGGTGAGGGTTTCGAAAAACGAGACTTTTCCAGGGCGTCGAAAAAGCGATCGCGCACAAAAGTGTGTGCTGCATCATGTTGCTGGCGTTGATGCCAGATCAGCGCATAGCGCACCCGTTCGACGTCGAACGGCAGCGGACGCAGCGCGAGACTGTGGCGCTCCCTGAGGTTAAACGCCATATGAGTTGGCAGCGTCAGAATGCAGTCGCTGCTGGCGCAGAATGCCAGTGCCGAATGGATAAAGGGCACCGTGATACGTACACGCCTTGGCTGGCCAAGCACGGCCAGCGCGCTGTCCAGGGCGCGGTTCTTGTCGCCGCCTCCGCTGATGCTGATATGGTCTGCCTGGGTGTACTGTTGCAGGTCGGGCCCGCCCTGCCTCAAGAGTGGGTGCCCGTCCCGCAGCAGGCAGCTGAAAGTGTCTTCGCCGACCTGGTGGCCATGAATATCGTCGGGGCGCTCATCCAGGATACAGGCCGCCAGATCCATGCGGCCTTCGCGCAGGTCAGTGATCATGGCGGGTTCCCATAGATGAAAATGCAGCTGCAGCCCGGGCGCGGTGCGGCATAGCTCCTCGATCAGCGCTGGCAGAATATGTTCGCTGGTGTAGTCGGTAATGGCGATGTTGAAACGCCCCCGGTACAGCGTCGGATCGAAGTGCTCGGGCATCAGCAGGTTTTCAATATTCAGCAACAGCGACGCGATCTGGGTGGACAGGACTTCGGCCCTGGGTGTCAGCTGCATGCTGTTGCCAACCCGGATCAGCAGGGGGTCGCCGAGCAGGACGCGCAACTGGGCCAGATTTCGACTCATGGCCGGCTGTGTCACAAACAGCGCGCGGGCCGCTTGGCTGACGCTGCGACAGCGCAACAGCTGGTGCAGTGCCGTTAGCAGATTCAGGTTGATGCGAGAGAGTTCCATGTCGCAAGGATATCAGCTTGGGTTATATCGGAGAATCCCAACGAGCGGCAGGGGCTCTCGCGGGACCGTCCGGGGGGCTGTGGTTGTTCGACGTCGGGACCTTGAACTGTTGGAATATCGCGGGACTCTGTCGAGACAAGATCACCAGGCCTGATTCCGGGGTATATAATTATCGGGCGTCCTGAGGTTCCTGCTGCAGCAGTGCCGTATCAGCGCAACCAGTCCGAGTGCCTGAAGTGCCGCTGGCCGCGCCGGAGTGTGTGCGCCCGAGGGGGGTTCAGAGACCTAGCCAGGGGTGAAATGGAATGTGGAGGCGACATGAAGCCTGATCGTGGCCCGTTGAACAGGGTGGGTTCACCAAGTTCAGAGCCTGCACCTGCCCCGGGAGGCGGGCTGGATCGCGGTTTCGGACACATGCTGCAGCAGGCGGCCATCTCGCCTGAGCTTGTGGCGGAACTGGCGTCGGACCATGCAAGTGGCAGGCTCTCGCCGCTGGAAAAAACGCTCCTGGCACGCTGGCCGGTTCCGGCCTATACGGCTGTGTTGCGTCAACCGGAGCAGGTGCTGATAGATGGCCGGGCGGACTACGACATTTTTCTGGAGGGCGCCCAGTCGGTCATTGATGAGCTGAGCCGGTTCGATATTGTCGGCTTGATCGAGCTGCGCTTTGTGGTGGGTGGTGTTCAACTTGGCTGGCACCGGTTTGAGCTGTCTGACTTGTTTCTCGGTCAGATATGGCTCGCCCAGGCACCGATGCTTGAATGGCTGGCCGATCACGAGGTGCAACTGGAATCGCTGGCTGCCCGTGCGCGTCCCTATGCGCTGGCCCAGGCGGCACTCTGGATGGCGCGTGAAACTGGCCAGGGGCGGTTGCAGGCGATTACGGCGGGACAGCTGTACCCCTATTTAAAGGGCCTGTTTGGTGCCGCGTTCAATCTTTTGGGTGTAGCTCCCCTGCGGGCTGCGCAAATACCGTTTGCAGGCCTTGAACCCCTGTCACTTGCTGCGGGTAGTGCGCGCCTGCGTGGAGCTTCAGTAGCGTTCGGGCAGGCGCTGGCCATGCTGGGGATCAATGTGCGCCGTGCCACGGCGGTTGAACTGCGCTGTGCTGCGCAGCTGCTGTATGAAAACCGTTTGCTCGGGGCGCAGCCTTATGTGTTGCTCAGCCACGCCTGCTGTTTTGAAAAGGCTGTTGCTCAGGGTCCGGTCGGTACCGGGGTGAGGGACTGGGTCGATGTTTTCGAACGAGCGCTGGCGGGGCTCTGGATGCATGGTGATCTGGGCGACAATGTTCATGCTGTGGCGGAACTGCTCAAAACTGCGGCCCCGGCTGCTGAGGCTGATTTGAAGCCAGGCTAGCGGGGGCTTTGTTGCAAGTCACTCGTGCAGGGGCTTTGTCTGTGGTGTTGTTGCGTTGCTTTAATTCCATCGTTTACTCCAGTTCGGCCATGCATTGCTGTCGCCAGGTCGGCGCCTGTTGGCACCTAAAAAAGATATGCCATGCCCGCCCAGGTCTGTGGATTAGCAGGCGCATGGGTAAATCTGAGCCTATGCTGTAACTATGGGTGCCCGATTCAGGCAAGGATCAAATAGACAGGAAATACTTCGTCAATCAGAAAATGTTGCGAGACTTTCAGCTTAACAGATTGATTTTAAGAGATTTATATCCGATCCTGTTAGGCACGGCTTTTGGATTTAGTGGTTCTATCCATGGC
>JBFGZM010000049.1:0-14212 GCA_041586815.1 Marinobacterium sp.
ATCGCCGGCCGGGGTTTTTTCGAACGCGGTTTCGGCGGTTTCAGCGCGCCATCCCAGCAGGTTTTTGTCATCGTTCGCCCAGTCTTCCATCATGGTGCGGGAGAAGGTGCCATCGATGATGTCGTCCTGGTGCTTGTTGTAGAGCGGACGCATGATCTGCTTCAGCTCTTCAGCCAGGTCGAATGCCTTGATTTTGGCCGGGTTGGACAAGCGGTCCAGCATGTTGGTCACGCCGCCGTATTTCAGGGCTTCGGTGATGGTTTCCCAGCCGTACTGAATCAGCTTGGAGGCATAGCCTGCATCGATGCCTTCTTCGATCATCTTGTCGAAGCACAAGAGGGAGCCGGTCTGCAGCATGCCGCACAGGATAGTCTGTTCGCCCATCAGGTCGGATTTGACTTCGGCAATGAAGGAGGACATCAGAACGCCGGCCTTGTGGCCGCCGGTGCCAACCGCGTATGCCTTGGCCAGGGCCAGGCCTTCGCCCTTGGGATCGTTGTCTTCGTGAACGGCGATCAGGGTCGGTACACCGAAGCCACGCACGTATTCGTTGCGTACTTCAGAGCCCGGGCACTTGGGAGCAACCATGATAACGGTCAGGTCGTCACGGATCTTCATGCCTTCTTCAACGATGTTGAAACCGTGGGAGTAAGACAGGCAGGCGCCTTCTTTCATCAGCGGCATAACGGCGTTAACAACAGAGGTGTGCTGCTTGTCCGGGGTCAGGTTCAGAACAACGTCGGCCGTCGGGATCAGGTCTTCGTAGGTGCCTACGGTAAAACCGTTCTCGGTGGCGTTCTTGAAGGACTGACGCTTCTCGGCGATGGCGGATTCACGCAGGGCGTAGGAAACGTCGCAGCCGCTGTCGCGCAGGTTCATGCCCTGGGCCAGGCCCTGGGCGCCGCAGCCGATAACAACCATTTTTTTGCCTTTCAGAGCTTCAACGCCATCGCTGAACTCATCCATGGACATGAAACGGCACTTGGCCAGTTGCTCGAGCTGCACGCGCAGCGGCAGGGTATTGAAGTAGTTGTTAGACATGACTGAATTTTCCACTCATTTAAGTAGCTGCCAGGGCAGCGAAATCATCAAGTAAGTCAGGCGTGCGAGGACCAGACCAGGGTCGGTTCACAGGCTCGGCCGGCATTATACGCCCGGGCGGCACCAGACTCGCAGCAGAATCCGACCTTTCAATGCCGCTACTTTAACTAACTGGTTCTCTTTCGTAAATCGATATAAATGCAACATAATGTGCCATATTATGAAATACAGTCTTAGAAGGCGCCTGCATGGACATCCGCAACCTGAAACACTTCCTCGCCCTGGCGGACAATCTGCACTTTGGCCGCGCCAGTGCTGTCTGTCATGTCAGCCTGTCGGCGCTGTCGCGCAATATCCGGCAACTGGAGGATGAACTGGGGGTCGAGCTGTTCAGCCGTGACAACCGCACTGTGCTGCTCACCGGCGAAGGGCAGAAGTTTCAGCAATACGCCCGCGAGGCCATTTCCCACTGGAACCAGATCCGCAATGAACTCACGGGCGGGTCTGACCAGCTGCACGGCGAAGTCAGCCTGTATTGCTCGGTAACCGCGGTGTACAGCCTGCTGTTTGATCTGCTCAATCGCGTGCGTCATGAGTACCCTGGCATCGAGATCAAGCTGCATACCGGTGACCCGGAACTGGCCATTGCCCGCGTTATTGCCGGAGATGAAGACATCAGTATCGCCGCCCACCCTCGATCCTTGCCCCGGGGGCTGGCCTTCAAGCCCATCATCATTTCACCGCTGGTGTTTATTGCTCCGGCCGAGCGCAGTGATCTGGATGTGCCCATCGTGGCGCCCGCCACCCCGGAGCAATGGGCGCAGACACCGATGATCCTGTCTGAGGGCGGTATTGCCCGTAACCGCATCGACTCCTGGTTTCGAAAAATGGAGGTCAGCCCGCGTATCTATGCCCAGGTGGCCGGTAACGAAGCCATTGTGAGCATGGTCAGCCTGGGGCTGGGGATCGGTGTGGTGCCGCAGATCGTGCTGGAAAACAGCCCCGTGGCCGACCGCATCCGGATACTGGATGTACAGCCGGCGCTGGAGCCTTACGATGTCGGGTTGTTCGCCCTGAAAAAAAGCCTGAAAAACCCGCTGGTCAATGCTTTCTGGTCACTGGTGGGCGAGGACTGAGCCTGCTCCCTTGCTGCTGCCCCTTGCCCCTTGGGCCTGCTTACACCTCGCTCCTGTCTACTTCTTCAGCAGCTTCGCAATGGGGTAGAGCAGTTGGCCGATGTAGCTGCGCGGCAACCTCACGGTGGTGCCATACTCCGCCGGCCAGTGTTCCGTCGGCATATGGTAGGTACCAAAGAGGCGGTCAAACAGCACCGTGTGGGCGGAGTAATTGGTGTCGATGGCGGGCTTTTCCGAACTGTGGTGCCAGTGGTGGAACTGCGGTGTCACCAGGATGTATTTCAGCGGTCCGAACGACAGCCCCAGGTTGCAGTGAATAAGAATGGCCTGCAGTGCGGCGAAGGTGACATAGATATCCAGTGCGGCCTTGTCGGCCCCCAGCAGATAGAGCGGCACCATCACCATGGCCCGTTCCGAGAACACCTGGATGAAATGCCCGCGCGAGCCTGCCAGCCAGTCGAGGTGTTCAATCGAATGGTGTACGGCATGAATTGGCCACAGCAGCGTCACTTCGTGGTAAAGCCGGTGTTCCCAATAGAGCACGAAGTCGGCACACAGAATGATGACCAGCACCTGCAGCAGTATGGGGGCGGCACGTACGCTTTCCTGCAGTCCTGCGCTGAGGGCCCAGTCGAAGTGGCTGGCGTGATAGTTGGCATAAATCAGAATGGCCGATATGGCCAGGTGGTTGAAACAGAAGTACAGCAGATCCAGGCCCCATTCGGCGCGCAGGATCACCTGGTTGCGGTACTTGGGAAAGCACTTTTCCAGGGTCATGAACACGAGGGTCGAGCCCAGAAAAGCCAATATCAGCCAGTCGACGCCCAGTGAGAGCCGGCGAGGCTCAACCGGACCTACGGGAATGGAGTAACCGCCCAGCGCAAATGCCATGAGTGTCAGTACGATACCCGCTGCACCCAGGCGCTTGTGGCCGTTCAGTACGAAACTCAGCACGCCGAAAAACAGCGAGAAATACATGCCGTATTTGAGAAACTGCTGCAAAAATGCGGCGTCGTAGGCCTGGCGCAGTTCAATCGTCGTCAGGTAGGCAGGATACAGATACGCCAGCACGGCGAGCAGGCTCAGGGCACCCAGCAACAGTGAGCAGTAGGCGCTGATCTTGCCTTCGCCAACGCGAAACTGCTGTGCGGTGTCGAGTGCCTGCTGCCGTTCGCGGTAGGGATAGTCGTTCTTCATGTTGTGGCGCTCCTGCTGATCCATGCGTTGGCTATCATTCTACCGTCTGTGTGTCTGCCCGGCGGAGCACTATCGGCCTTTGCCGCCTGTAGCTGCTCGGCGATACGCCGGTCCAGTGGCGAAAGGCGCGGGTAAAGGCAGAGGGCTCTGAAAAACCCAGTTCCCTGGCGATGCTGGAGACCGGCCGGCTGGGCTGGCTCAGCAGGTGGATAGCAGTGTCGCGGCGCAGGCCGTCCTTGATGTCCTGGAAGCTGATGTCCTCGTCGGTGAGTTTGCGCCTCAGCGTGCGGGTGGTCATGTGCAGCGCGGTGGCGGTGTCTTCCATGGTGGTGCTGGCCAGGGTGTCGGCGCGTTCGAGCTGATCCAGCACGCGGCGGGTATAGATGGGGTAGTAGGCCTGGCGGCTGAACCAGTCCAGCGGGGCGCGTTTCATATAGCTGCGCAGGTTCGCCACCGTCTGCACAATGGGGGCATCGAGTTGGTCGCGGCTAAACTCAAAGCCGTTAAAGGGTTGTTCGTAGGCCACCGGTGCCGGAAACATCAGGCGATATTCGGCGGCGTGGGGCGGGCGTGAGTGCGTAAAACACATGCGGCGCAGCTCCACCCGCCGGCCGATCGTCCAGCCCGCAAAACGGTGCCAGATCAGGAGCAGAAACTCACACAGGCTGTGTTCGGTATCGAGAGTCGGGTCGCTCAGACGCAGGCTCAGGCGGGCGCAGTCGTCCTGTTCCTCGAACTCGAACGTCACCGCCTCGGACACCAGGTTGTAAAAGTGGCAACTGCGTCGCAGAACCGAGCGCAGGGTGGAGCCGTACAGCGCCTGGCGGGCCATCAGCGGGAAAATGCCGAAGCGGCAGGGGCGGCTGCCCAGCGCCAGAAATTCGTCGTCGGCGGTGTGCCAGAGCTGCTGCACCAGGCTACTGAGCTGGTGCGGTGTAATGCGCACCTGGGGGTTGTCGAGCAGGCCCCGGTGCAGTCCGGCCCGGTGCAGAATGCTGTCGCAATTGTGGCCCTGTCGCTCCAGCCCGGCGATAAAGGTGCGGGCGTAGTGAACCGAGATGGAATGGCGCGGCAAACTCATGGATTTGTCCGTATTGGCTATGCTATGGGTCAATTATGCCGCATTAACGGGACATTGGATAAGGGGCTGTCCGAATATGTCAAATATACGGCTTCTTATGTCATTGTGGAGTATCGGGAGCTGATCCAGACTGGCAGGTCTGTGACGATGGCGCTGCGTTTGCGCCTGTGCCCGAACGCTTTTGCCGGGTAGTCATGATCACTGATTTAAAGGATGCCAACATGATGTATGAAGGACAGGCCATCAGCCTGCAGATTGTGGAGCCCGGTATCGCCGAGCTGGTGTTCGATGTGCAGGGTGCATCGGTCAACTCCCTTACCAGTGCCGTATTTGAAGAGCTGACGATAGCGGTGCAACAGTTGCGGGCAGCCCAGGGCATCGAGGGACTGTTGCTGCGCAGTGCCAAGTCCAATTTCATCGTTGGCGCCGATATTCCGGAGCTGGCCGAGCGGGCGGGCCAGAGTGCCGCCGAGCTGACGGCCTGGATGGCCAGGGTACAGGGGCTGCTGTGCGATATTGAAAGCCTGCCGCTGGTATCGGTAGCGGCGGTGAACGGTCTTGCTTTGGGGGGCGGTTTCGAAATGGCCCTGGCGGCGGACTTCCGCGTGCTGGCCGGCGATGGCAAGGTGGGCTTGCCTGAAGTTCACCTGGGGCTCTTTCCGGGGTGGGGCGGTACGGTACGCCTCAGCCGACTGATCGGTGTTGAAGCTGCACTGAACTGGATGCTGGGGGGGCGACCACAGAACGCCAGCGCGGCCCTGGAGCAGGGCGCGGTGGATGCCGTGGTCGAGCCCGATGCGCTGCATGACAGTGCGCTTGCACTGCTGCGCCAGAAGATCGCCGATGGCTGCGATATGCACCGGGTGCGCCAGCGCAAGCAGGCGCCCCTGGTTGCCAGCGACCGCCTTCATGCGGAACTGGCGGCGCTCGACAAGAAACTGGGCGCAAAACTCGACCCCAACTACCCGGCGGCCCCCAGCGTGCTGGCACTGGTGCTGCGCCATGTCACGCTGGATTTCCAGGCCGCGCTGCAAGCCGAGCAGCAGGGCTTTATTGTGTTGCTGAAAAGCGATTCCGCCCAGGCGCTGGTCGGGCTTTTCCTCAGTGATCAGTTGCTCAAGCGCAAGGCCAAAACTGCTCTCAAGCAGGGTGCTGCGGTGAAGCAGGCGGCGGTGATCGGTGCCGGCATCATGGGCGGCGGAGTGGCGTTCCAGTCCGCCAGTACCGGCACCCCGGTGCTGATGAAGGATATTCTGCCAAAGGCGCTGGAGCTGGGCATGGCTACCGCCGGGAAGCTTCTGGACCGCCAGATTCAGAAAGGCCGATGCAATGAAGCCGGCAAGCAGCAGGTGTTGCAGGCCATCAGTCCGCAGCTGGATTACCAGGGTTTTGATCAGGTGGATCTGGTGGTGGAAGCGGTGGTGGAAAATGCCGCCATCAAGGGCAGCGTGCTGGCGGATGTGGAAGCGCAGCTGCGTCCCAATGCGGTGCTGACCTCCAACACATCGACCATTTCCATCAGTGCACTGGCTGAATCCTTGCAGCGCCCGGCACAGTTCTGCGGCATGCACTTTTTCAACCCGGTACACCTGATGCCGCTGGTGGAAATTATCCGCGGGCGTGACACCAGCCCCCAGACCCTGGCGACCACCCTGGCGTATGCGGTTGCCATGGGCAAGAGCCCCATCGTGGTGAACGACTGCCCGGGATTCCTGGTCAACCGTATCCTGTTCCCCTACTTCAACGGTTTTAACCGTCTGTTGCTGGATGGAGTGGACTTCGAGCGCATTGACCGGGTGATGGAAGCATTCGGCTGGCCCATGGGGCCTGCTTACCTGATGGATGTGATCGGCCTGGATACCTGTGTCCATGCCGACAAGGTGATGATCGAGGGCTTCCCGGCGCGCATGGGGCACGATGGTACCTGCATCGCCGAGCAGCTGCTGGCGGCCGACTGCCTGGGGCAAAAGAACGGTCGTGGCTTCTATGAATACGGCGTGGATGATAATGGCGGTCGCACCCGGGTGGCAGCCGGGAAGGCACAGCAGCTGATCGATGCGGCGAAAGGGCCGGTGGTCGAGCTCAGCGATGCGGATATAGTCGATCGCATGATGATTCCGCTGTGCATGGAGGCGGTGCGTTGCCTGGAAGACGGCATTGCCGACAGTGCCGCCGAGGTGGATATGGGGCTGATTCTGGGCCTGGGCTTCCCGCGCTTTCGTGGTGGCCCGCTGCGTTATATCGACAGCCTGGGTGCGGCCGAGTTCTGTGCGCGGGTGGAGCGCCATGCGGCACAGGGCGGGCTTTACCAGCTGACTGACGGTTTGCGTCAGCGTGCGGCCAGCCGCCAGTCTTTCTTCTAGCAGGCCGCCCGACAATACTCAAGCTACCTGGTTTTGGTCATTGAATAGGAGGGGCATCCTTCGCAGGAATCCGTAATGTAGCCAGCTACGGTGACTTTCTGATAACCCCTGTTACGACCTCCTGGTCGTGTTACTTTCTTTGCACGCGCAAAGAAAGTAACCAAAGAAAGGCGCCCCCGATGACGCCTTTCCGCTGCGCTCTGAGCCCCTGCGGCGGGCTCCGCTGACGGTACATCCATGTACCTCATCGGAGGCGCAACAGTCCCTGTTGCGCCCCTTCGGGCCAATTGACCTCAGTGCTCGCCGGCGTCATAAGGGGGATACAAGAGCCACTCTGCCATATTGGTGTGTAACTGACGGCTTTTGCAGGGTGCTGATGAGCGAAGCGAATCGCACCGTTTACCCAAGCGAATTGTTCCGGGCGGCATTCCGTCGTGCGGCGGTTCGCCGCCATGCCTAATTGATCACTATACGCACACTAGAGCACTTTCCTCTTGCCTCGACCCTTATCCGGCCACCTCGAAGTAAGGAAGCACTCAAAACAACCTCGATTGACAGAACAGACAAGTGTTTCGTGAAAATGCTCTAGCCCCTTGGAAGTGGCAAGGCGCATTTGTAATTGGGGCATCGGGCCCCTACAATGCGGCCTGCTTCTGGTACCCAAGGGTTTTGCGCTTGGGTTTAATCGGGAAGCCGGTGCGCCCGGGGCGGGTTTTATCCCCGCCCTCGACAATGCCGGCACTGCCCCCGCAACGGTAAACGACATGTATCCTTTTTGGCGCTCTGGTGCCTCAGGATGTGTGAAACAGCGACAAGCCACTGTGTTTCGACATGGGAAGGTGCTGTTCTGGAATGTTTTTATATTCTGTCGTGAGTCCGGAGACCGGCCAAAAGCACTTTGTCGGCATCGCGGAGGGCGTTGCAGCGGCTCGCAGGTGCCCGGCGTTTTGCCGTGCGCGGCGTCCACGTTTCTATCCTTCCGTGTAACCTCTCTTTTTGTTGATTGCCGTGCGGGTGAGCACGGGAAGGATCTGTATTTAATGAAGTCGTATTCTTTGCCAGCAGCCCTGTTGCTGAGCTCCTCTGTTGTGCTGGCCGACCAGGCGACAACCCTGAGCCCGGTACTTGTCACCGCCACCCGTACCGCCGAAACCGCTGATGAGACCCTGGCCTCGGTCACCGTGATCAGCCGCGACGATATCGAGCGCAGCCAGGCACAGATGCTGCCGGAAATCCTGCGCACTGTGCCGGGCCTGTCGGTCGTCAATAATGGTGGTCTTGGGCAGTCATCTTCGGTGTTCCTGCGCGGTACCAATTCGGATCACGTACTGGTCATGATTGACGGCATCAAGGTGGGTTCGGCGACGCTGGGGACCTATTCTTTCCAGGACCTGCCGCTGTCCCAGGTTGAACGTATCGAAGTGGTGCGCGGCCCGCGCTCGAGCCTGTACGGCTCCGAAGCCATTGGCGGTGTCATTCAGATCTTTACCCGCAAGGGTACGGGTGAAATCAAGCCGCGCCTGAGTGTCACCGTCGGCAGTCACAATACGCTTCGCAGTGATGCGAGCCTGTCCGGCGGTGATGCCAGCGGCTGGTTTAACCTCGGAGTCAGTGCCCTGAGCACCGACGGTTTTGACGTCAAGCAGGACAGCGAGACCGATCGCGACGGTTACGATAACCGCGCCCTGACGCTGCGGGCCGGTCGCGAGTTTGGTGAAAGCTCCGAGGTGGAGCTCCACTTGCTGCGCTCTGACGGCGAAGCCGATTTCGATGGCAGTTTCCAGAATTCGGGTGAATCCAGCCAGCAGGTACTGGGCGTCCGTCTGTCCACTGCAATGACCGATAACTGGCAGTCCAGCGTGCAGCTGGGGCGTAGCTGGGATGATACCGACAGCTACCTGGACGGTGTATTCAGCAGCCGCTTTGATACAGTGCGTGACAACGTCTCCTGGCAGAACGATATCGCCCTGGGCCTGTCGGATCTGCTGACCCTGGGGCTGGATTACCAGAACGACGAGGTCAGCAGTACCGAAGCCTTCAGTGTCACCGAGCGGGACAATAAGGGAGCCTTTGCCCAGTATCAGACGGCGCTTGGCCGGCATGAGCTGATCGCCAGCCTGCGTGCGGACGACAACGAACAGTTTGGTCGTCACAACACCGGTAGCCTGGCCTGGGGTTATTCGCTGGCCAATGACCTTCGCCTGAGTGCCAGTTATGGTACTGCCTTCAAGGCGCCGAGCTTTAACGAGCTGTACTATCCGGGCTACGGCAATCCGGATCTGGGGCCGGAAGAGTCACGCTCGCTGGAAGTCGGCGTATCCGGCCAGGTGGGCAATGGCCGCTGGGCGGTGAACGTCTACGAGACGCGTATCGATGACCTCATCGCTTACGACTCCTCCACCTTTGGACCGGCCAATATCCAGAACGCCCGTATTCGGGGTATCGAAACCGTGCTGAGCCAGACACTGGGGGAATGGTTGTTCAATGCCAACCTGACGCTGCTTGAGCCTGAAGATACAGATACGGGCAATGAGCTGCCACGTCGCGCCCGCGAAACCCTTCAGCTGGATTTGGATCGCCAGTTCGGTGCCCTGGGACTGGGTGCCAGCCTGCATACCGAAGGGTCGCGCTACGACAACCTGTCGAACAGCACTAAAATGGATGGCCACACTACCCTGGATCTGCGTGTGCGCTACGCCATCGCCAGGGACTGGTCCGTGCAGGCGCGAGTTGCCAACCTGTTTGACGATCAGTATGAAACCGCCGCTACCTACAATGAGGAAGGCCGAACAGTCTTCGTTACTCTGGCCTACCAGCCCTGATCAGGAGCACGTAAATGCTGAATCTCAGCTCCCGTGCCCAGCTTGTGCTGGGACTGGGGCTGGCACTGCTGATGGCCGCCTCGCGCGGTCATCATTTTGCCAGCCTGGAAAACCTTCCCAGTGCCTCCTGGGCGCTGTTTTTTATCGCCGGATTTTATCTCAGATCCAAATGGGCTTTTGCCGGCCTGATGGTCGAGGCGGTGCTGCTGGACTTTATCGCCGTGGGCTTTCAGGGCGCGATTGACCTGTGCATTACGGTGTCTTATCCGATGCTGTTGCCGGCCTACGGTGCGCTCTGGCTCGGGGGGCAGTGGCTGGCAAAACGCTACCGTGCGCATTGGTCCATGCTGGTGCCGCTGATACTGTCCGTGATCGTTGCCTCGACCCTGTGCCAGCTGATTTCCAGCGGCAGCTACTACTATTTTTCGGGCCATTTTGCGGATCCTACATTGGCCGGTTTTGCCCAGCGCATGCTGCGCTATACGCCGCTAAGTCTGCAATCCATGGCGTTTTACATTGCCATAGCAATACTGCTGCATGCCGCCTGGCAGAGCCGCATGTCGCTGCGTAACAGTCAGCAAACGGAGCTTCCATGAGTGATTCCAAATCCGCCGGGTCGGACGCGTCCGGTATCCCTCAGGCCGACCTGAACACTCGCGAACAGCGCCACCAGTCACGCATGCAGCGCAAAAAGGATGTGGTGGATGCTGCCATTGCCCGGGCTGATACGGTGCGGGGCATCGTTGTTGTGCTCACCGGCAACGGCAAGGGTAAAAGCAGCTCGGCCTTTGGCATGGTGGCAAGGGCGCTGGGGCACGGCCAGCGCGTGGGCGTGGTGCAGTTTATCAAGGGCGCCTTCAGCACCGGCGAAGAAGCGTTCTTTCGCAAGCTCGATGGCGTGAGCTATCACGTTATGGGCGAGGGCTTCACCTGGGAAACCCAGGACCGCGAGCGGGATGTGCAGGCAGCCATGGCAGCTTTTGACGTGGCCCGCGGGCTGATGTCCGACCCGGACATTCACATGGTGGTGCTGGATGAGCTCAATATCGCCCTCAAGTACGGTTACGTGCCGCTGCAGGCGGTGATCGATGCAGCCAAGGCGCGGCCTGCGCATCAGAACCTGATTATTACCGGGCGCGGCGCACCGGACGCGCTGATCGAGCTGGCTGATACCGTGACTGAAATGGGCGACGTAAAACACGCCTTTCGGGCCGGTATCAAGGCTCAGCCGGGTATCGAGCTATAGCAGACGGCGAGCAGACCATGGGTCATTCGGAGCAGAGTTTCAGCGTGGCTGAACGTGAGGCTGTTTATCGCGCTATCCGCGAACGACGTGACATGCGTCATTTCGTGCCCGGTGCCGTGCCGCCTCTGGTGCTGGCGCGGCTGCTGGAGGCGGCGCATTGCGCCCCCAGTGTTGGCCTGATGCAGCCCTGGCGTTTTATCCGCATCTGCGATCCGACCCTGCGCAGCGAGATTGCCGCCCTGGTGGAGGAGGAGCGCTGCAACACGGCCCGGGCGCTGGGGGAGCGGGAAGAAGAGTTCATGCGTCTCAAGGTCGAGGGTGTGCGCGAGTGTGCCGAGCTTCTGGTGGTTGCACTGGCCGACCAGCGCGAACAGCATGTTTTCGGCCGACGTACCTTGCCGGAAATGGACCTGGCCTCGGTGTCCTGTGCCATCCAGAATCTCTGGCTTGCAGCAAGGGCTGAAGGGCTGGGGATGGGGTGGGTATCGCTTTTCGATCCCGTCGTGCTGGCGGACCTGCTCGGCATGCCGGCGGGCAGTCAGCCGGTGGCCGTGCTCTGCCTGGGACAGGTCGACGCCTTTTACCCCCGCCCCATGCTGCAGGACAGTGGCTGGGCCGAGCCCCGGTCGCTGCACGATCTGCTGTCCACCGATGGCTGGACGCAGGATTGATGGACAGCAACCTGCTCACATCCCCTGGTCTGCTGACAACCGCAATCATCATGCTGGTGGCGGTATTGCTGGACTGGGTGCTGGGTGAGCCGCCGTTGCGCTGGCACCCGCTGGTGGCTTTCGGCCGTCTGGTTGCCAGGGCAGAGCAGGCGCTTCACGGGCGCTGGGGCGAGAGCGCCCGCGCCCAGTTCGCCGCTGGAAGTCTCGGCTGGCTGTTGCTGGTGGGGCCGCCGGTGCTGCTGGCAGCCTGGCTGTCCGGGGTGCCCCTGGTGGCAGAACTGGGCGCCGTGCTCGGCCTGTACTGGGCGCTGGGACATCGCAGTTTGAGTGATCATGCACAACCGGTGTTCAGGGCCTTGCAACAGGGCGAGGAAGCCACGGCGCGGGACTATGCATCACGGATAGTCAGTCGGGACGCCGCAACACTGGATATTGAAAAATCAACCATTGAGTCGATCCTGGAAAATGGCAACGATGCGGTGTTCGGCGCCCTGTTCTGGTTTGCCGTGGCGGGCCTGCCGGGAGTGGTGCTGTTTCGCCTGGCCAATACACTGGATGCCAGCTGGGGGTATCGTTCGCCGCGCTACCTGTATTTTGGCCGGGCGAGCGCTCGCATCGACGATGCCCTGAACTGGCTGCCGGCACGCCTGACCGCGCTGAGCTATGCACTGCTGGGGCATGTTGCGCGGGCGCTGCGCTGCTGGCGTATTCAGGCAGGCGCCTGCGACAGCCCCAATGGCGGCCCGGTGATGGCCGCCGGTGCCGGTGCCCTGGGTATTCGCCTCGGCGGGCCAGCGTGCTACCGGGGCCAGTGGCTGCAAAAGCCCTGGCTGGGGGACGGGCCGGATCCGGTAGCGGCGGATATTCTGCGCGCACTGAGGCTTGTGCGCCGCAGCGTCGTACTTTGGGTACTGGTGATGCTCATAGCCGGGATCCTGAATGGACTGTTCTTATTTTGACCAATTTCTATTGCTGACTAAATTCGGATAATCACAATGCTGCAACACCTCGGCGAACGCCTGTGGGCGGGACTTGTCAGCGTAGTGTACTGATTGTTACCAATTTCTATTGCTGACTTAACTCGGGTAATCATAATGCTGCAACACGGTGGGCGCTTGCGTGCGGCGGCCCGGCAACAGGGTACCGCACTGCATCGCTGGCTGGATCTTTCCACCGGTCTCAATCCCCATGGCTGGCCTGTACCTGCGCTGGATCCCCGGTGCTGGGCAAGGCTGCCGGAGGACGATGATGGTCTGGAGGCCGCTGCCCGCGAGTACTACGGTGCGCACAGTGTGCTGCCAGTTGCCGGTTCCCAGGCGGCCATTCAGGCCTTGCCCAGGCTGCGTGCCAGCTGCAGGGTGGCCATTATGGCGCCAGGCTACCGCGAGCATGAGCAGGCCTGGCGTAATGCCGGGCACGAGGTGCAGCTCTTGTCTGTTGAGCAGCTGCGCCGCGGTTTGCCTGCGTGCGAGGTGCTGGTGCTGATGCATCCGGGCAACCCCGGTGCCGAGCGCTTCAGTGCTGATGAACTCTCAGGCTGGCAGCGGCAGCTGGCCTCCCGCAGCGGCTGGCTACTGCTGGATGAGGCCTTTATTGATTGCACACCTGCAGCGAGCCTGGCGGCACAGGCTGATCAGCCCGGCCTGATCGTTTTGCGCTCGCTGGGCAAGTTCTTTGGCCTGGCGGGTATCCGGGTGGGCTTTGTGCTGGCGCCGCCCGCTATTCTTGAGTCCTTGCGCGAGCTGCTCGGCCCCTGGCCAATTTCGGGGCCGGCCCGGGCGGTGGCGACCCTGGCACTGCAAGACAGGGACTGGCAGAGTGCAATGCGTGTGCGGCTGGTGTCTGAAGGCGCCCGGCTGTCGGACCTGCTGCGCCGCCACCATTTATCCCCCACAGCGGGCTGCGCCCTGTTCCAGTGGGTCTGTACGCAGGATGCTTCACGGCTGCACCAGGCATTGGCGCAGCGGGCCATTCTGACTCGCGAATTCGAAAATCCTGCAAGCCTGCGCTTTGGGCTGCCCGCGGATGAGTCCGGCTGGGCCCGGCTGGACAGTGCACTGACGGAGATACTTTAATGACCGCGACTAGCCCGACGATCAGCAAAACCCTGATGATCCAGGGCACGACCTCCGATGCCGGCAAGAGCACTTTGGTCGCAGGGCTTTGCCGCGTCCTGGCGCGTCGCGGCATCCCGGTGGTGCCGTTCAAGCCCCAGAACATGGCACTTAACAGTGCCGTAACGGCCGATGGTGGCGAGATTGGCCGCGCCCAGGCGGTGCAGGCCCAGGCCTGTTACCTGGCGCCGCACACCGACATGAATCCGGTGCTCTTAAAGCCCAATTCCGATACCGGGGCTCAGGTGATTATCCACGGCCATGCCATCGCCAATATGGAGGCCGGCATCTACCACGACTACAAAACGGTGGCCATGCAGGCGGTGCGGGAGTCCCACGAGCGCCTGCGCGCGCAGTACCGCGCCGTGATGGTGGAGGGCGCGGGGTCGCCGGCGGAGATCAACCTGCGGGATCGGGATATTGCCAACATGGGTTTTGCCGAGGCGGTGGACTGCCCGGTGATCCTGATCGCGGACATTGATCGCGGGGGTGTTTTCGCGCATCTGGTAGGAACGCTGGAGTTGTTAAGCGAATCCGAGCA
>JBFGZM010000050.1:0-14091 GCA_041586815.1 Marinobacterium sp.
CTGGATAGCGTGCAGCAAATCGATGCCAGCACCTATCGCGTGCACCTGAGCGGTGTCGCTGGCAATGGGTCGCTGAGCCTGGTACTGAACGCCGCAGGGAGCGGCATCGTCGACATGGCGGGCAACGATCTGTCAGCAGGGTTTACCGGCCCCGGCGTGAATATCGCAACATTGAGCGGCGATCCGGAGTTCCGCCTTCAAACCCAGGGCGCAAACCCGGCCGCCTCGGCGCTGGCGGTGCCGGTAGCACCCGTTGCGCCGCCGGCTCCCTTCGACTCGGCTTTGCGGCCAGAGCAATTGTTTGACCCGGCCGGCCCTGGCAGTGGCATCCCGTCCCTGAGCAGTATCTTCATCAATAACGGCGCGGCAACACCGAGTGTTATCTCACAGGTGTTTATGGGTGAGAGCCCGACCCGCAACGACGGCTCGGGCAGCGGCTTCCTTGGTTTTGGAGGCGGCGATGCCAACGGTTTTGGCAGCAGCACCCTGTCGAACATTTTTAACGCAAACCCAATACCAGACGTGACGACGGAATTGGAACTGCCCGCCATCTTTGGCGCACCGACGCTAAGCCAGCAGTTACAGCAATTGCAGGACAGCGAACAGAACCCGATCAACGCTCTCGCCCTGGCACTGGGACAGGCACAGCCTGCAGAACCCAAAGCCTGAACAAGAAACAAAACGGACACTCAGCCGCAACAAGGGGACGGCCCACGGATGAAACCAAGTCACAAGCTCTTCAGCACCAGCCTGCTCGTACTGGCCATCAGTGGCTGTGCGGTGACCAGCCAGCCGATTGATCGCAGCCTCAGCGAACAGCGCGCACAAGCCGATCTGCTTAACATGTTCAAGGACCAGGAGCCCATTGCAGGCGCTCTGACACTGCACGATGCCATGGCCCGGGCACTCAAATACAATCTTGAAGGCCGTCTTCAAGTCATGGAGGAAGCACTGGCCAATCGTCAGCTAGACCTCGCCAGCTTCGACATGCTGCCACGCCTGGCATTGCAGGCAGGCTACGCAGGGCGCAGCAATGTCAGCGCATCCAGCAGTGAAAGCATTCAGACCGGCACCCAGTCGCTGGAACCGTCCACCTCCCAGGATCAGGAACGCGGCGTGGCGGATCTGACCATGGTCTGGAACGTACTCGATTTTGGCGTCAGTTACGTCAGCGCCAAACAACAGGCCGACCAGCGCCTGATCGTGCAGGAACGCCGGCGCAAAGTCGTACACACCATCATTCAGGATGTGCGTTCAGCCTATTGGCGCGCCAAGGCCGCCGAAGGCTTACTGACAAAAATCGACAACCTGATGGCTCGCGTCGAAGCGGCACGCAGCAACAGCCAGCGCCTGAGCGACCAGCGCATTGGAGACCCGATCAAGGCCCTGGGCTACCAGCGCGGTCTGATCGAAGCCACCCGCCAGCTCGAAGAACAGCGCCGCGCGCTATCCCTTGCCAAGACCGAACTGGCAGCCCTGATCAACCTGCCCATGGGCACACCCTTTAGCCTTGCCGCTGCCGATGGCTACGAGGAACCCGAGCTCAGGATCGAACTGAGTCGCCTCGAAGAAGAAGCCCTGGCCAGCCGCCCGGAACTGCGCGAACAGGACTACCAGGCGCGCATCAGTGCCGCGGAGACCCGCAAGGCCATGCTGCGTCTGTTGCCCGGGCTGGAGTTCTCGGCCGGCGGCCACTACGACAGCAATTCATTCCTGGTTAACCAGAGCTGGGCCGACTACGGCGTCAAGGTGACCTGGAACCTGTTCAACGTCCTCTCCGGCCCCGCCGCGATCGACGCCGCCAAGGCCGGCGAAGCCGTGGCCCAGGCGCGACGCCAGGCGATGTCCATGGCGGTTCTGGCCCAGGTTCATGTGGCCAATGCCAACTACCACGAAGCTCAGCGGCAGTTCCACACTAGCCAGGAACTGGCACAGATCGACGGCGAGATCGTCGAGCAGCTGCGCAATCGTCACAGGGTGCAGGGCATTGGCGAACTTGAGCTGATCCAGGGCGAACTCAACGCCCTGCAGACAGAGCTGCGCCGCGACCTCGCCTATGCCCAGTTGCGCAACAGCTATGGCCAGCTATTCGCCAGCGCAGGCCTGGACCCGCTGCCCGCACAGCTGCCCTCTTTCGACCTGAAGGCCATATCCAGGGCCCTGGCCAGTAGCGAAGCCCGCTGGCAGGAAGGCAAGCTGCACCCCGGATCCTGATTCCACTCAATAACGCAAAAGCCCGAGACCTCCCAGGGAGTGCTCGGGCTGTTGATTGTGGTCACCCGCCGATCCGCCGCCTACTGCAGCAGCTTTTCGTAACGCTGATCTGTGAGGGTTTTCAGAAACGCCACCAGGGCATCAATGCGCTTTGTATCCAGCGCAGGGCCCGATTCGAGTTCGTCCAGCGACAAATTCTGCGCCACCTCGGGATCGCCCCAGGGCTGACGCGTTTCCGGATTAATCCTGCTGGCCGCACTTTTGCTGTTGTAGCTGTTATAGAACCGCACCACAGTATCCAGTTCGGCAAAGACACCGTTATGCATGTAAGGACCTGTCACTGCAACATTGCGCAGGCCTGGTGTGCGAAATTTCCCGCGCTCGGTCATATCGTCAACCCGGGGGTTATTCAGCAGTCCCTCGTCAACCGTATCCGACGCCACGCCACTGGCGATTCGCACCGTTGCGTTCACCGGTACCCCGATGTTGTGGTACTGGTAATTGGAGAAGGTTTCGTCTTTGGCCATGGCTGACTCCCGCAGCTGGTGGCACTGGTTGCAGTTGGTAAACTGTTGCGAGAAGAACAGGGTGCGGCCCAGCTCTTCCTGTTCGGTCATGCGGTATTCACCGCGCAGATAACGGTCATAACGCGAGTCGAAGGGTGACAGGGCGGCGCCGCGCTCAAAGGCAGCAATGCTGCTGGCCATCGCATTGAAGGTCGCCTCATCGCTGGCCAGGCTTTGTGCCCCGAACAGTTCACCAAAACGAGAAACATAGAACGGATTTTCCAGCAGCCTGGCACGCACGACCGCCATATCAGGCAGGCCCATCTCGATGGGATTCAGTGGCGGTCCCTTGGCCTGATCTTCCAGACTCGACGCCCGCCCGTCCCAGAACTGCCCACCAACATAGCGCCCTTCGCTGTCGCGATGGAACTCGGGGCTGAAAGCCGCATAGGCGATGCCGGGTGCATTCCGATCCCCCAGGGAATGACCATCATCCCCAAGGGATGCCGCGCCGGCCAGGCTATTGGTGCCAGGGTCGGCAAAGCCCCGTGCCGGGTCATGGCAGCTGGCACAGGATTGACTGCGGTTGTGCGAAAGGTTGGGATCAAAAAACAGCGCCTGGCCCAGGGACTCCAGCGCCTGGCGCCGGTTATCAGGACCGAGTTCCCCGGCACCGGTCGCAAGGGCCGCGGGGGCCAGCACACCTAACACAACTGCAACCACAACCTTCACGCAAATACCTTTAGTTCACTACCTTGAACACATTCACCACCTGCGCCTTGCTACAGACGGCCTCAATACCGGAGGTGATAATCATTAGTATTACGATTGAAGTCAAGCCGCTCCCCTCGGGCAGTGGCACACACTCGAAAGCAAAAGGCCCCCGCCGGTGCTTTCACACCAACGGGGGCCTGGACAGCGGCAGACAACGAAGCCGGTCAGTTATCGCGACGGACCGGCCAGATCTGGCGGATACGATCATCGATGGCGCGCCCCCAGAAACTCTCGGCCGGTGCCCGCCAGGACGCCCGGTGCAGCCAGGACAGGCTTTCCCGGTCAGTCAGCAGCAGGTTCTTTTCGGATCGGCTAAGGCTGTCGGGCCCGAGCTCCAGGCAACGGGTACGTAACTGCTTGAGGCGCTGATGTTTGGCACCACCGCCATGGGAGCGCGCTGTGGCCTGATGCACCCGGTTCATCACCGGATCCAGCACCGCGCGCACCACCGCCGACTCACCAAATTCCGGCAGTATCTGGTGACAATTAAGATCGTCCAGCAACGCCGAGCCCTGCTGTTCTTCAGCCACCAGTAAAATGCGCTTTTGGCGCAGCGCCTGCCCGACGCCCACCTTGCTCAGCAGCACCGATGTCGGCGCCGCCAGAATCAGCGGCAGCGCCACCGGCAGTGACCAGAAAAAGAACATCGGATCCAGCCACCAGGCGAAACCCGCCCAGATAGCCGCGAGTATGGAGCCCGGCGCCTGGTTGAACAGCGCATCGGTCCAGCGAGTCTCATCGCTACGGTTCTGCCCTGCCCAGGTGAGGGTCACGTTAAACACCGCCTCCAGCACATAGCGGGTATGGGCCAGCATGCGGATTGGCGCCAGCAGCGCCGACACCAGGATTTCGGTGACAATACTTGCCAGCAGGCTGAAAAAGCCGCCATGGGCCTTGCGTCTGCCACTGAGCAGCACATCCACGATGGCAAGTACCTTGGGGAAGAACAGCAGAAAAACCACGCTGCTGGCCAGACCAATGGCCCACTCCGGATGCCACTCGGGCCAAAGCGGAAACGGGCTATGCTGCAACGGGAAGTAATTCGGCGGCCAGAGCACCAGGCGTGTCGTCTCGATGGTGGTCAGCACCAGAAACGCGAACCACAGCGGTGACGCCACATAGGACAGAATGCCATTAAGAAACGCCATGCGGTGCGCCATGCGCAGACGCCGCTCGAATAGCATCAGCCAAAGGTGCTGCAAATTGCCCTTGGCCCAGCGCTTGTCACGGGTGAGTTCATCCACCAGGCTTGGCGGTGATTCTTCATAGGTGTGGTTTAGCTCCGGCTCCAGCCAGACTTCATAACCGGCGCGCCCCATAAAGGCGGCCTCGACAAAGTCATGGCTGGCAATGGGGCCACTGAACAGACCCGGCCCGCGCAGGTGCGGCAGGCCACAATGGCGCATGAAGGGCTCAACCCGGATCATTGCGTTATGCCCCCAGAACGCCGCCTCCCCCAGCTGCATGGCGGCAAGGCCGGTACTGAAGAGCGGCCCGTACACCTGGTTGGCGAACTGCTGCACGCGGGCAAACAATGACTGCGCGTTAATGATCGTCGGGCAGCTCTGCAATATGCCGATATTGGGTTCGCGCTGCATCAGGCGCACCATTTTCAGCAGGGTATCGCCACCCATCAGGCTGTCGGCATCCATCACCGCCATGTAGGTGTAGGAACGGCCCCAGCGGCGCAGGAAGTCCGCCACGTTACCGCTCTTGTAGTTCATGTTCAGGGTGCGGCGGCGGTAAAACAGACGTCCATGGGCACCAAGCTCATCGCACATCTGCTGCCAGGCCGCCTGTTCGGACAGCCAGACATCCGGTTCCCGGCTGTCGGACAGAATAAAGAAATCGAACTGATCGATCTGGCCGCTGCTTTCCAGCGAGCGATAAATGGTGCGCAAGCCCCCCAGCGTCCGGTTGACCGGCTCATTGTAGATTGGCATCACAATGGCAGTGCGTGCCAGCGGCGTATCTGCCAGCACCGCATCGGAATGCCGGCGCAGCAACGACTTGGGATCGCCACCGATACGCCGCAACCAGAAGCCGTACAGCCCGATCCAGAACCCCACCGTAATCCAGGTGAATAGCAGCGTAAACAGGCCGATCAGGGCCTGTTCCAGCAGGTTGCCACCGTGATACGGCAGCACCGACGCCATGTAATAAGCGCCCACCAGTGCCTGGACGATGACCACCAGGGTCAGCAGCGCGCGGCGCAGCATGACACGCCGCCGCCAGGGCGTGGATGACGATGTACCGACGATGCCGGCAGGTGCGGATTGAGCCGTCATGCCCCGTCTCCGTATCCGATGCTGCCGCGCACAATCTCCGGCGCCACGGGGGGCAACGGCTGCTGTGGCACATCAAAGCGCCGTGGCAGTTCGTCCATCACCCAGGTCATCAGGTCCTCGGAGTCGGATTGCAGCCCCTCCTCGATCAGCTTGAAGGCGACCAGTGTATGGGCGTCGGTCAGCTCGGCGCCGGTGCCAGCCATATACTCCAGCACGCGCGCGAGGGCATGCTCCCCCAGGGTGTGCGCCATGAGCTACTCCGCCGCCCGGATATCATTGTTGGCCGGCAGTCGGTAGGCCCAGGTTTCCGTCAGGGTTTCATCGCCATTGCTCAGGAAAGCGCGCAGCGACAGCGATTTTTTGGCCGCCGGACGTGCCAGAATTGACAGACGCCAGCTCTTGAGCGCTTCGTTGTATTCAACGAAATGCTCCAGCACCTCACCGCCATCCAGCGCCGTAACATGGCTCAAAATCGGCGCCCGCGGCCGCTGCTTGTCAAGCAGGCCGCCGCCAAAGTCCACCAGCACACGATAGGCGCCGGGCGCGTTGCCACCACCCACCACATTGCCGTCACCGACAAAGCTGTTCCTGACCTTGCCCATGGGGTTGCCACCCAGGTCCGCTTCACCAAACTGCACCTCATAGCTGAAATCCAGCGTCTGGCCGGCCTGTACCTTTGCCTGCGGACGCCAGAAGGCCACGATATTGTCATTGGTCTCGTTGGTGGTCGGCAGCTGCGTCAGCACAACCTGTCCCGGCCCCCAGTCTCCTTCAGTCAGCACCCAGCTGCTTGGGCGCAGCTCATAACGTGCCTGCAGATCCTGATAGTCGGAGAAACGGTTGTCACGCTGCAGCAGACCGAAGCCCCGCACGTTCTCGGTCATCAGATAATCCATTTCCAGTTCACGCGGATTCAGCAGCGGGCGCCAGGTCCACTCGCCGCTGCTGCCGTTGAGAATCTGCAGGCCATCGGAATCATGCACCTGGGTACGCCATTCGCCGCGCGGACGGCCGGTGTTTTCACCGTAATAGAACATGCTGGTCAGCGGGGCGACACCGAGCAGTTCGATATCGGCACGGGGAAACAGGCGCGATTTCACTTTGAGTCGTGTGGTCTTGCCAGGGTACACCGTGAACTCGTAGGCACCGGCCGCACTCTCGCCATCCAGCAAACCGTAGAAGGTCATCGCATGGGCATCCGGGGATGGCCGCTCAAGCCAGAATTCTACAAAGGACGGGAACTCCTCGCCGCGGGACAGGCCGGTATCGATGGCCAGGCCTCGGGCAGAGATGCCAAAGGTGTTGTCACGCCCTACGCCACGGAAGTAGCTGGCGCCGGCAAACACCATGAACTGATTGCGTTCCTTTTCGCCCTTCAGCGGATAGGTCAGCTTGAAACCGGCGTAACCGAGATTGGCCGGTACACGCTTGGCGACTTCAGGGTCGGCGAAACTGAAATCGGTTTTGCGAAACGGCACAGTGTGGCTGCCCTGCGCATCAATGACATTCATTTTCACCGCATGGCGGTAAAACAGGCCCGGCGGCACCATCATGACCTGAAAGCGGGAATCACTTTCGCGCCACAGGCTCTTATCCGGATTGAAACGGATATTCTGGTAGTCGTCGTAGCTCAGCGTTTGCATGAACTTGGGAATGGCGGCAGGCGCCTGATACGGTTTGGCGGCGAGCGCACGGGCTTTCTCAGCCACGTCATCGAAACCAAACGCCGCAAGTACGGTCACTGGGAAAAAGGCACCCAGCAGCGCCAGGGCAGACAAAATCCTCTGCACTCTCTTACTCCAATCAAAGATTATCCCGCAAGCGGGCTCAGTAGGGACATACCGACAAATTCAGGCCGACTTATTACACCAAAAACGTGGCGCACGCTAGCACTCTTAACCTGAACCGCGGCTGAGTCCCCTTTGCCATAAGCGCCGTCCTGTCTGCGCCCTTGAACTCAAGTAACGCCAAGCGATTTGAGCGAACCTGAGCAATAATAGCCCAGCAACCGGACCGCGGCACGCAAAAGGCCCGCAATATCATACTGAACACCTTGAAGAACAAGGAATAAACGTAATTGTTGCAGTCCATCAGCCTCTGCTATGACGCAAGGTTTGACCCTCGCCTGAAGCCCTGCTGCCGGAGCAGAAACTCCATGTACGGACCTATCAATAGATTGGCTGACCGAAAGCTCGCCCCTACCCTGTGACGCAATTGTCGCGCCATGATCTACAGTCTCGGTGCCTTGGTGCCGCAGGCGCTGAACGATAACCTGAACCACGTCCCCCCATGAAGGCGGCAACATACGGGTCGACGACTTCGCCCTTGCCGCTCACGCACAGCCCCCAGCCTCAGCTGCACTATTCTGAATTTCATCATCCCGCCAGCCTGTGCAGCCCCTCAGGCCCCGTTCGTCCAGTGCGCCAGGCCCGTCAGGGCACCCAGCTATTGCTGCCGGCCGGGCTTGGCAAACCCCGGTGATCTACCCTCAACAATGCAGCCTTGCAGGCACCCCAGTTCTACAGCATTATGCCTGAAGGTAATGGCGGGGATCTTGCAGGAACGGTAGCACCGCAGCGTGCGTAGTGGCGTGTTTCATAAACACCCTCTGGATCCGAAGCTGTACACTGGCAACCTGTCGAATTTAACGCTAACCTGCTGGAACAAAGGCGATTTTGTGCATTACTCGCGCTCTCTCTTAAGTTAAATGGAACCGTTATTCATCTGAATAAGAGTGAAAAAATGCCTCGACACGGACTTTCCCTCGCTATGATCGGCCAAGTCCAACAGGCTGCCATGATACAGAGACAGTGCAATTCGGTTATGGCCAAGGTGTTGCGATAGCAACTTGAGCAAGCCTGAACAGGGAAGGACGACAAGCCTGCATGAGACTGAGCACAAAAATTCCCCTGATAATCATCCCGCTTATTGCGGGTCCCATGTTACTGCTTGGCCTCCTGGCATACGTGCAGCTCAAAGACAGCGCGGAAACCCGTGGCGTCCAGGCCATCAGCTCCCTGCTGACCCGGCTGGACACGCAGTTACAGCAAATCGTCAGCACCGCCAGCGCCAACATTTCACTCTTTGGCGATGACCCGCAGCTCGCAAACTACCTGCTGACCGATGACCTGGAAGCGCGCGAAGCCCTGATGCAACGCCCACTGCAACAAAAGTTCAGCAGCATCCAGCGCGCCTACCCGGAATACTACGAAATTCGCATACTGCAACCCGATGGCGTTGAAGGCCTGCGCCTTTCAACCCGCAATGAGCCCGATCTGCAGGAGGACGAAAGTACCAGCCAGGACTTTCACGCCATGCAGCACAGCGGCAATGACACCCTGGCCAGAGTGGCCCTGAACCCGGACAACCAGCATCTGGCACTGTTCGTCTTCCGCCGGCTTCGCCTGATCAACCCGGCCCTGGACTCATTCCGCTCTGAAGCCACAGTGCAGGGTTACCTTGGCCTGACAGTCGATCTCAACCCCCTGCTCGATCTGCTGCAAGCCTCTCCCTGGCCCAGCGCACGCCTGCTGCTGTCCACCCCCCAGGGGGAAATACTGGCCAGCACCGAGGGCCAGCCCCTGCAGCAATGGCTGCGGGACTATGACCTTGGGAATATCATCGTTTCTCAGACGCCAGTGCAGCATCCGGAGTTTGAAGGGCAGCCGTACTACCACCATGCGCGACAACTTTACCCCGACCTTTGGGCCCACCTGCTACTGCCTGAAAGCGAACTGCTGCAGGAGTCCAGGCATGTAGGGCTGCTGGTTCTGGTGGTGTGCCTGGGTTCTATCATTCTCAGCATACCCCTGGTCCTGCTGCTGGTGCGCAAACAGATGTTGGCGCCCATCCAGAGGCTTAATCTGGCCCTCTCGCGCCTGGCGCAAAAACAGCAACTGATTCAGGTGCCGATTCAAAGTGAAGATGAAATTGGCGAGCTTGGCCGCTCATTCAATGGCATGAGCCGGGCATTGCAGGAATCCAGTGAACGGATTCGCGCCCTGGCATTTCGTGACAGTCTCACAGGCCTGCCGAACCGCCTGATGTTCAACCGCACGCTGCGCCGGGAAATCGATGCGGCACGCCAGCACGGTCATCGAATCGCGGTGCTTTTCCTCGATCTGGACAACTTCAAGAATATCAATGACACCCTCGGACACCCGGCAGGTGATCAGCTGCTGGTGAAGGTCAGCGAGATTATCCAGGCCAACCTGCGGGGCTACGACAGCCTGGGCCGCCCAACCGATGTTGACCCTACCCATGAAATGGCCCGCTTTGGTGGCGACGAATTCACCCTGCTGCTGCGCTACCTGAGTTCCGCCGAGGGCGTTGTTCCAGTCGCCGAACGCATCATTGACGCGCTGTCCCAACCCATCGAGCTCAACGGCACACCCTGTTATGCCGGTTGCAGCATTGGTATTGCCGTCTACCCGGAGGACGGCAATACCGGCGATGACCTGATCAAGCACGCAGATCTTGCAATGTACCAGGCCAAGGCCAGCCGCCGCAGCGGCTACAGATTTTTCTCCAGCACCACCGCCGAACATGCCAGGCAACGCGCCTGCCTGATACAGAAGCTGCACCAGGCGGTGGAGCAGCGGAAGTTCGAGCTCTACTATCAGCCGGTCATCGACAGTCGCAGTCGCCGCCTGTCATCAGTAGAAGCACTGATTCGCTGGAGCGACAGCGAGCTTGGCACCATTCCTCCGGCCAGCTTCATACCGCTGGCGGAAGAAAATGGCCTGATTCTGCCCATTGGCGCCTGGGTCATGGAACAGGCAGCTCGCCAGGCCCGCAGCTGGCGAGACGCCGGCCTGTGCGCGCCAGCCATTGCCATCAATATATCCAGCGTACAGCTGCAGCAAAAAGACTTTGCCCAACAACTGACGCAGCTGCTGAGTCAATACGACCTCGATTCGAGTGATCTCTACATTGAGCTGACGGAAACGGCACTGATCCAGGCTCAGGAACAGGTACTAGAAAATCTGTATGCCCTCAACAAGCAGGGGATCAAGATTGCACTGGATGATTTTGGCACCGGTTATTCATCCCTCAGCTACCTGCAAAACCTGCCTATCGATATTCTCAAGATAGATCGCAGCTTTATCATTAACCTGCAGGAAAAAAACAACGGACTGATTCTGTCTGCCATCATCACCATGGCCCATTCGCTCGACATGAAGGTCGTTGCCGAAGGTGTCGAGGACCAGGATCACCTGGCGTTTCTGAGTACGGAAGGCTGTGACCTGATGCAGGGCTATCTGTTCGGGCGCCCGTGCCCACCAGCGGATATTTCACACATGCTGAAGCAGCAGGAGCTGGTTGATTCCCGCGCCGGATAGGTCATGGGAACGGCACTGCCACGATACCCTGCTGCATCGCTGTTTTCGATGTTTCATTAAAAACCGCCGTATCCCTTTTCAGAACACGGCGGTCTTAGTCCTGCTATCCCCTCGCTATTGTTATCAGAAAGCGAAGGCCTCTTCTGGCAGATCCAGCAGGGTCTTGGCGCTGTCTTCCAGGGCGACCGCCAGTCCTTCGTTACGCGGCAGGATGCGGCGAAAATAGAACCGCGCCGTATTCAGCTTGGCGCCGTAGAACGCTGTTTCGCTGCTGCCGGCGTCCAGCGCCTGCTGTGCTGCCACTGCACTGCGGGCCCAGATATAGGCCAGTACCGTGTAGCCGCTGTACATCAGGTAATCGAAGGCCGCAGCACCAAGCTGTGCCGGATCTTCGCCTATCTCGGTAATCAGCTGCCGGGTAATCGTATTCCAGCGCAGCAACTGGCGTTCCAGCTCCGCCACAAGCTCAGCCACCGCTGTATTGTCTCGCTCAGCGTCGACAAAGGCCTGTACCTCGTCGGCAAAGCCTTGCTGCAACGCCCCCTGGCTGCCATTGACCTTGCGCCCCAGCAAATCCAGCGCCTGAATGCCGTTGGTACCCTCGTAAATGGGGGCGATACGGGCATCACGCAGAATCTGCTCCATGCCCCATTCGGCTATATAGCCGTGGCCACCAAACACCTGGATCCCCAGGCTTGCCGCCTCGACCCCCATTTCAGTGAGAAAGCCCTTGGCGATCGGAATCAGCAACGCCAGCCGGTCTTCTGCGCGCCGGCGTTCAGCCGGATCCTCCGCACCATGAGCCAGATCCACCAGCTGGGCGCACAGGTAACTGAACGCCCGACCGCCCTCGGCAAAGGCTTTCTGGGTCAACAGCATGCGCCGCACATCGGCGTGAGCGATAATGGGGTCTGCACTTTTTTCAGGCGCCACAGCGCCGCGAAGCGCCCGCATCTGCAGCCGGTCTCTGGCATAAGCCAGCGCCCCCTGGTAAGACAGTTCGGCATGACAGATGCCCTGCTGGGCAATAAACAGGCGCGCGTTGTTCATGAAAGTGAACATGCAGGCCAGACCCCGGTTGGGTTCACCCAGCAAGAATCCCCGGGCACCATCAAAGTTCATCACGCAGGTGGCGTTACCGTGAATCCCCATCTTGTGCTCCAGCGAACCGGCCTTGACGGTATTGGCCTCGCCCAGACTACCGTCATCGTTAACCTGGTAACGCGGCACCAGGAACAGGGATATGCCCCTGTTGCCGGCCGGCGCATCCGGCAGGCGCGCCAGCACGATATGCAGAATGTTCTGCGCCATATCGTGCTCACCGGCGGAAATGAAGATCTTGGTACCACTGATCGCATAGCTGCCATCTGTGTTGGGCTCGGCGCGGGTACGCAGCAACCCGAGATCGGAACCGGCCTGGGGTTCCGTCAGGCACATGGTGCCCGTCCAGCGCCCTTCCACCAGGGGGGGCAGAAAACGCGCACGCAACGCCTCGGTGGCATGGGTCATCAGGGTTGTCATGGCACCGTGGGACAGGCCGGGATACATGTTCCAGGACCAGTTGGCGCTGCCGTTGATCTCGGCCACCACCGTGGCCAGTGACTCCGGCAACCCCTGACCACCGAACTCAGGCGCCTGGGCCAGAGACGGCCAGCCACCTTCGATATAGCGGGCATAGGCCTCCTTGAAGCCTGAGGGGGTTTCGACCCCCGCCTCGCCCAGCCGGCAACCCTGATCCCCGGTCTGGTTCAGCGGTGACAGCACCTGGGAGGCAAACTTGCCCGCCTCCTCCAGAATGGCATCCACCATATCCGTGCTGGCATCCTCGGCACCGGGGAGCCTGGCGTAGTGGCCGTCAAAATCCAGCAGTTCCTGCATGGCAAAACGAATATCGCGCAGCGGCGCTTTGTACTCGGGCATCTGGGCAACCTCTTGCATCAGTCACGAAGGATCAGGGCTTGACCGGCACGTCACACCCGCCTTAGCCACCTGTACGGTCTGGGCAGCTGCCGGTTAGGCGCTGCGTTTACCGCGGTGACTGACGGACAACGCTATCGCTGATGGCCGGGAAAAATCACCCTGAAAACATGCCCTTCAGTGTGGTCAGTCAGCCCCCGGGCGGCAATAACAATTACAGCCGAATAATTGACATTAACGGCCAGCACGAAAACCCATGGCAGTGATTCCGACACGGCACTATGCTCAACACATCTCCTGAAACCGACACAGGCAAGACTTCCCATGCTGGTGACTTTTAGCTCTGCCGCCCACGCCGACATCACCCTTTTCGGCAATGACGCTCTGCAACTGATTCGAATGATGGGCCATACCGAGGTGGTACCCGGCGCCTTGCTGGCCGACGATGTACCCGCGGCCCTGGCCACGCTGACACAGGCCATCAAGGCAAACCCGGATGCCCTGTCCGGGAGCGGCGAAAGCAAGGACGAAGACGATCAGGTACTGCTGTCGACCCGTGCCTTTGCACTGCTGCAGCTGCTGCGCGCCGCGGCTAGCAGCAAGGCAGATGTACTCTGGCACCACTGAGTCCGCCTGCGCAGGCCATCTCAGGCGTCAAAAAGCTCGTCGATGCCACAGACCTCACCGCACTGGCTGGGCGAATAGCCCGGCAGGGCCGCCACCGCGGATTTGAAGGCCTCGCTTTCAATCAGGCTGACCAGGCGCTGCAGTTTGGGGTCGTTTAGCGCCTGTTTATGACATACCAACAGGTAGTGCTCGGTGGCCAGGGGTACAAACCCCAGGCCAAACTGGCGCGCCGCCGCCTCGACACCAAAACCCACATCCGCCATGCCGGCGGCGATGTAGGCCGCTACCGCCGAGTGGGTGTATTCCTCCAGTTCGTAGCCGCGGATCTTGCGCACCGACAGCCTGGCATCGCGCAGCAGACCATCAAGCAGGGCCCGGGTGCCGGAATCCTTCTGACGATTGATGAATCGCACATCCGTGCGC
>JBFGZM010000051.1:0-14058 GCA_041586815.1 Marinobacterium sp.
ATCCAGAATCCAGCCGGTCACCAGGCGGGCAGGTGTCACGTCGAAGGCCGGGTTGTAGACGGGGGCATCTTCCGGGCTCCAGCGCACCTGGCCAAAGCTGCCGCTGACGCCCTGTACTTCGGCCGCGGCACGCTGCTCGATGGGAATCTGGCTACCGTCGGGGCACTGGGGGTCCACCGTGGTGTAGGGGGCCACAACGTAAAAGGGCACACCGTGATAATGGGCGTTGACCGCCAGCGAATAGGTCCCCACCTTGTTGGCGAAGTCACCGTTGGCGGCGATCCGGTCAGATCCAACCAGGATGCAGTCGATCTTGCCCTGGGCCATCAGCATGGCGGCCATGCTGTCGCAGATCAGGGTGTAGGGCACCTGCAGCCGGCGCATTTCCCAGCATGTCAGCCGACCCCCTTGCAGCAGCGGGCGGGTTTCGTCCACATACACATGAATACCCTTGTCCTGACGGTGGGCTTCACCAATGACACCAATGGCTGTGCCGACGCCTGCTGTGGCGAGGCTGCCGGTGTTGCAGTGGGTCAGGATGCGGGCACCGGGCGCGATCAGGGCAGCGCCGTTGCGTGCCATGTTCAGGCACAGCTGGACGTCTTCATCGAAAATGCGTTCGGCACAGGCACCGAGCGCCCCCACCCCTTGTTCGCGCAGCGTGGAAAGCATGAGGTCCATGCAGTTCATCAGGTTTACGGCGGTAGGGCGGGCGTCGCGCAACGTTGCCGCGGCCTGTTCCAGCGCAGGTAAACTTTCGCCCTTTTCCGCCAGGTGGGCCAGCAGCAGGCTGGCACCAATACCGATCAGCGGGGCGCCGCGAATCTGCAGCTTGCGGATCATGTCCACCATGGCCTCCACAGAGGTACATTCCAGCCAGGTTTCGCGGTCGGGCAGCTGGTGCTGGTCCAGCACCCAAAGCTGGCCCTTCTGATATTTCAGGCTGGTGGAGATCAGGTCTTTCATGGCGTGTCACAACTGGCTGTCTGGAGGAGGTCGATACGATAACAAAGTGGCTGCGATGAAAATAGATGAAATTGCTATAAGCAAATCGCTGCCGTTTTTGCCAGAATAGGCGCTTTTACAGTGTATTTGACGGGCAGAAACCATGACCGACTGCAAGTTTGCCAATGATGCCGAAGTTATCGACTTTGCGCGTGATCATTCCGGTGTTTTCCAGGCCACAGCGAATCTTGGCGTTGAGGAAATCGGTGACGGCAATATCAACTTCGTATACCGGGTGTTCGCTGATGACGGCACCAGCGTGATTATCAAGCAGGCGCTGCCCTACATTCGCATCATCGGTGAAGGCTGGCCGCTGTCCCAGGACCGTATCCGCATCGAGGCCGAGGCCCTGCAGCAGGAAGCGCTTTACTGCCCCGACCTGGTTCCCCGGGTATACCATTTCGATGCGGCCCGCGCAGCCATTGTAATGGAGGACATCGGTGCCCACGAGAACCTGCGCCATGCGCTGATCGCCAGAAGCCGGCTGCCGTTGCTGGCCGAGCATCTGGGGCGCTTTGCCGCCGAGACTCTGTTCCATACCTCGGACCTGTATCTGGATGCGCATCGCAAGAAGGAACTGGTGGGACGCTTTATTAACCCGGACCTGTGCAAGATCACCGAAGACCTGTTCTTCTGGGACCCTTATTGCGATCACGAACGCAACAATATCAACCCGCTGCTGTGGGATGAGGCCGAAGCCCTGTGGCAGGACGCGCCGCTGAAGCTCGAAGTCGCTCGACTGAAATACCGTTTTCTGACCTGCGCGCAAGCGCTGCTGCACGGCGACCTGCATTCGGGGTCCGTGTTCGCCTGTGCCGAAGGAACCAAGGTCATTGATCCGGAGTTCGCCTACTTTGGGCCCATGGGTTTCGATGTGGGCAGCCTATTGGGCAACCTGTTGCTGAATGTTGCCGGTCAGGCGGAGCTGCCGGGGGACGCGGCCGAACGTGCTGCCTATCAGGAATGGCTGCTGGAAACCATTGCGCAATTCTGGAACACTTTTGCAGGTCGCTTCAGGGCCCTGATGGAGGAGCACACTCAGGACCCATCGCTCAACCAGGCCCTTTACCGTGACGCCTTTCTGGCTGATCTGCTGGCCGATACCATTGGTTTTGCCGGCACCGAAATGATTCGCCGTACTCTGGGCCTGGCCCATGTCGCGGATCTGGAGTCTATTGAGGATCCGCAGCGCCGTGCGCTGGCGGAGGGTCAGGTGCTGGCGCTTGGGCGCGCCATGATCATGCAGCGTAACGAATTTGGATCAATCGAAACGCTGGTGGCTTTTGTGCGGGATCACTAAGGCGATCACGACCATCGCGCATATCGCATTAAAGACGGGAGCGGCCGGACAAGTCGCTCCCGTTTTGGCATTGAGGCTGAGGCGTCGTTCAGGGGGCTGCCCGTGACATGAAGTGATGGTAAATCTGTACCAGCTCGTCTTCCGAGAAAGTGACCACCACCAGCTGTTGCCCTGGCAGAATCAGGTTAGGATCCTGCCCCAGCAGTCCCTGCTGATAGTTATAGATATAGGTTTCACGCACCTTGTCATCCAGCACCTTGCCAAGAAAAGAGCTGCTGCGATCTTGCAGGCGCTCATCGGCATCCTGCGGGATGGCAACCTGGATGGAACCGCCCGCCTGGGGCAGGTCCAGGCCTTTTGCAAAGGAGGTAATCAGGCCGCTGTTGAGGATGCCCCAGAGCCCGTCCTTGTCGAGCTCATTCACCGCATGGATATAGAAAATCTTGCCGTTGGCGAGCTCAGGGTTGCTTAGCAGTTCCTGCAGGGTAATCTGGCCTGCCCGTTGGGGCAGGGTACCGCTGGAGAGGGCCTGCTCCGGGCGATCGCTCTCACCCCGGGTGATTGAGGGGCGCACGTCCACGGCATAGGCGGTGGCGGCTGCTGCATCAATCAACTCTGGGCCCACGGGCATTTCCAGTTCGATATTGTCCGCCAGAACCTGGGATTCGGGGAGCAGTAAAAGCTGGTTGGCGCCAACAAAGTTGCTGGCCTGGCCGATGGCGATCGGCTGGTCGGCATCGGCGGTGAGCTGCTCGATATGGGACTGGGCCTGCTGGCGCTCCAGGTCACTGATTACGGCTGCGGGTGCTTCGGTGGGGTCCTGGGGTGTGAAAAACAGCCAGACGGCGGTGATGGCCAGGGCTATGGTCACGATCAATAGCAGTCGTTGCATCGGTGGGGCTCCCTGTGTTGCTGGCAGTCAGTTTTCACGGGCAAAAGATGGCGGGCCTGGCGGCGGCATCGATGTTTCCCGGGGTCGAGCCTGGGCTGGGCCTTCAACATGAGCCCTGAACGTTCACCGCGACCACTGTAGAACAGATCGCGTCAGGGTGAAAGTGCCGGGAGGGGCTGGAAATCGGGGGGGCAGTCATGGGTATACTGGCTTGTCCTGTACCCGCAGGCTCCTTTGCAATCCTGGAGGAATGGCGATGACCGGTTCAGATCCCAACGGCGATTTTGATGCGCTAATGCTTAGTGACGGGGTCGCTCCCCTTCGCAGTACTCCACGGGCGGATACCGGCCCCGCGCGTCTGCCTCCGGCAGTGCTGACAGCCAGGCGCCGTGCTGCGCTGGGATCTCCAGAGGGGCTGGGGCTCGAGATTCTGGAGCCGGTTGATCCCCATGATCCGCTGGCCTGGAAGCGTGACGGTGTGCAGGATGGTGTGTATCGCAATCTGCGACTGGGGCATTACCGCGCCGATGCCAGGCTTGAGCTGATCCGAAAATCCCTGGCCCTGGCTCAGGATGAATTGCGCCGTTTCCTGCGTGACTGTACTGCTCATGGCATACGCACCTGTGCCATAAGTCATGGTCGGGGGCGCCAGCGCAATGATGCTGCCAGCGAGATGCGCAGCGCGCTCAATCAGTGGTTGCCGTTGCTGGATGAGGTGCTGGCGTTCCATTCGGCGCCGTCCGGGCAGGGAGGGCTGGGTGTCGTCCATGTGATGCTGCGCAAGAACGAAGCCCAGCGGCAGGACAACTGGGAGCGTCACCAGAAGAGAAGCTGACGCCTGTCTGCGCATTGCCGTCACGCCGCTATACTTGAGAGTCGAGTGCCAATCTGTGGTGCTCTGGTAGAGGGTAATCGCGTGGTGCCTTGCAGATGGAGCCAGTCATGACAGAAAAGATCGAGGAGGTGCTGCTGTTCTGGTTCGGGCCGCTAAATAATGGCATGGCCTGTGAATCGAAGCAGCGACTCTGGTGGGAAGGACGGGAAGAGGATGATCGGCAGCTGGATGAACTGTTTGCACCGCTGGTGCGTCGAGCCGTGCGCGGTGAGCTGCAAAGCTGGTCCAGCAGTCCCCGGGGCCGACTGGCACTGATTCTGCTGCAGGACCAGTTCAGTCGCAGTATCTACCGGGGCACTGCGGATGCCTTTGGCGGTGATGCGCTGGCACTGGAAAACTGCCACAGGGGAATTGCTCTGGGCCACGATTTGGCGCTCGAGACCGCCGAGAGGCTCTTTTTCTATATGCCGCTGGAGCACGCCGAGTCACTGGAGGCGCAAAATCTGCTTGTCGCTCAGCTGGAGTCGCTGCGGCAAACCCTTACAGGCGCATCGCGCAGCCAGATCGACAACGCGCTGGATTTCGCCCATCAGCACCGAGATCTGATCGTGCGTTTCGGCCGCTTTCCCCATCGCAATGATGCGCTCGGCCGGATGTCCACCGAGCAGGAGCTGGCATATCTTAACCAGTCGCACCGCCGCTGGGGTCAGTAATGTTATCTGGCCCGGATTCAAATCGGGGTTTTAATATGAATTTAATTCAATAAAATCACAAAATACATCAATTTAATTAATTGTCATGATTCGTCATACTGCATCCCACTTCAATGGCTGCATATCAAGGGACGAAGACCATGGCAACCACTCATACTCTGGGCTTTCCGCGCATCGGCGCACAGCGTGAACTCAAGTTCGCACTTGAATCCTACTGGAGCGGCAACAGCAGCCGGGAACAGCTGTTGCAAGCGGGAAGTCGTATTCGCCAGGAAAACTGGACGCGGCAGCGCCACGCAGGGCAGCCCCGGGTCACCGTGAACGACTTTTCGCTCTATGACCAGGTGCTGGACCATTCCTGCCTGCTGGGGGTTATTCCGGCGCGTTTTCAGGATGGATCCAGTGATGCCTTCGATACGGCCTTTCGCATGGCCCGGGGGCGGGCGCCCTCCGGCACGGCGGTGCGGGCCTGTGAAATGACCAAGTGGTTCGATACCAATTACCACTACCTGGTGCCGGAGCTCGAGGCGCAGCAACGCTTTACACTGGCACCGGACACGCTTCTGGCGGAAATTTCCGAGGCCCGGGCCTGCGGCTTTGAGGTCAAGCCGGTGCTGATCGGGCCCGTGACCTACCTGTGGCTGGCCAAGGCTGCGGCGGAACCTTTTGATCGCCTGCAACTGCTGCCGGCGCTGCTGCAGGCCTACGGTGAGCTGTTCGACATCCTGGCCCGTGAGGGCGTGGAATGGCTGCAGATCGACGAGCCGATACTGGTGCAGGAGCTGGAGCCGGTCTGGCAACAGGCGCTGGAAGTCGCGTATCAGGCGCTGTCAGATTCGGGGCTCAAGCTGCTGCTGAGTACCTATTTCGGTAATCTGGGGGATAACCTCAGCCTGGCGCTGTCATTGCCGGTAGAGGGCTTGCACCTGGACGCGGTGCGCGGGGGTGTTGAGTATCGCCGCATACTGGCCGAACTGGGCGACGACCAGGTATTGTCTCTGGGTATCGTCGATGGGCGCAATATCTGGAAGACTGACCTGTCGGCCTGTCTTAGACAGCTGCAGCCGGTGAGCGACCGGCTGGGCGATCGCCTCTGGTTGTCGAGCTCCTGCTCGCTGCAGCATGTACCGGTGGACCTTAACCAGGAAACGGCCCTGGATTCAGAGCTCAAGGGCTGGATGGCCTATGCGGTGCAAAAACTGGACGAGCTGCAATTACTGGGTGCGGCGCTGAATGGTGTCAACGTTAGCGCCGCACTGTCGGACAATGCCCTGGCGCTGGCCGGGCGTCGCAGCTCGGGCCGGGTGCATCGCGACAGCGTCAAGCAGCGTTGCCTGCAGCTGTCGCTCAAGGATGGCGAACGGGGCTTGCCTTACGCCGAGCGGGCGTCACGCCAGCGTGGCCGCCTGCAGCTGCCCGCCTTTCCTACCACCACTATCGGCTCTTTCCCGCAAACTGCGGCCATTCGCCAGGCCCGGGCGGGCTATCGCCGAGGCGAATTGAGCGAGGCGGATTATATCGCCCGGATGCAGGCCGAAATCGCAGAGTGCATCGAGCGCCAGGAGGCCTGCGGGCTGGACATGCTCGTCCATGGCGAGGCCGAGCGCAACGACATGGTGGAATACTTCGGTGAGCTGCTGCAGGGCTATGCCGTCAGTCGTAATGGCTGGGTGCAGTCCTATGGCTCGCGTTGCGTCAAGCCGCCGGTCATCTACGGGGATGTGTATCGGGATACGGCCATGACGGTGCACTGGAGCCGCTACGCCCAGTCCCTCACTGCCAAGCCGGTCAAGGGCATGCTGACGGGGCCGGTAACCATGCTGCAGTGGGCCTTTGTGCGGGACGACCAGTCCCGGCAGCAGACCTGCCTGCAGGTGGCGCTGGCACTGCGGGATGAGGTCTGCGAGCTCGAAGCGGCCGGTATCGCCGCCATCCAGATCGATGAGCCGGCGATTCGCGAGGGCCTGCCCCTGAAACGCAGCGAGTGGCAACACTACCTCGACTGGGCCGTCTATGCATTCCGGGTGTCGGCCAGCGGTATTGCGCCCCAAACCCAGATCCATACACATATGTGCTATTCGGAGTTCAACGGCATTATCGAGGCGATCGCGGCCATGGATGCCGACGTGATTACCATCGAAACCAGCCGCTCGAACATGACGTTGCTGGATGCCTTTATCGATTTTGAGTACCCCAGCGAAATCGGCCCGGGTGTCTATGACATTCACAGCCCCAATGTGCCGGAGGTGGCGCAGATGGAAGCGCTGATGAGAAAGGCGGCCGAGCGGATTCCGGCCGAGCGCCTGTGGGTCAATCCCGACTGTGGACTCAAGACCCGGGGCTGGGATGAAGTTGGCCCGAGCCTGGAAAACATGGTGGCGGCGGCGAAGCGCCTGCGCGCCGGCCACTAGGCGCGCATCGGGAAGCGAAGCCAGGCAGGGGTAAAGCCGGTACAATAGCGGCGAGTGGCGCGCAGCCGTTGATGTGCGCCGCTTTGTCCCCTGTTTGCCGGAGCCTCTGATGCCTGAATCCCAGCAACCTCCATCCTTGCCCGCTGGGGCAGGTGTCGAATGCCTTGAAACTGGCGCTTTGCGGCCGCGTCGCCTGGTGTGGTTGCAGGGCGATTCCGACTGGGCGCAACAGCAGGCGGTGACATTGCTGTCCAGCCGCGGGGCGAAGCAGGTGCTCTGGGTGGGCCGCGATGCGCCGGAACCTTTTGAGGCCCTCGAAGCCCCCCGTGTGCAACGCTGGCTCGGGCGTGAAACCGATGCGGTGGTGTTCGATGCCTGCAGCGGTTTCAATCCCAATGCCTTTGGGCAGAGCGTAGGTACGGTACGTGCAGGTGGGCTGCTTGTCCTGCTGACTCCGGCTGCCGCCCACTGGTGCCTGTTTGCCGACCCCGAACAGCATAACTTGGCAGTGCTGCCTTACGGGGCCGGTGACGTCGGACATCGGTTCGTGCAGCGCCTGGTCGAGGTGCTGCAAGCCGATACCCAGGTCCTGTCTCTGCTGCAAGTCCCGCCTGAGGGGCGCGCGGCAGGGCACTTTCCATCTGTTGAGTCCCTCTCCCGTGCACTCGGTACCGGGCCGTCCGGCACCGCGATACCGATGTCCTCTGATACACCGTCTACAGCCCGCGTTGTGGCTCCTTTTCGCAGCCCTGATCAGCAGTGCGCGGTCGCCGAAATACTGCAGGGGCTGGAGGATGCCGTACCGCTGGTGCTGACGGCGGATCGTGGCCGGGGCAAGAGCGCAGCGCTGGGGCTGGCGGCGGTGCACTGGCTTGAGGGGCATGGCGGTGAGGTGCTGGTGACGGCGCCGGCGCTGGGGGCGCTGGATGCGCTGTTTGAGCGGGTACAGGCGTTGTTGCCAGGGGGCGAACTCAAGGGGGGCTGCTATCGCCACAGGTGTGGCTCGGTGCGCTATCTGGCACCGGAACGACTGCTGCATGGCAGTATCGCAGGCGAGTTGCTGCTGGTGGACGAGGCTGCCGCCATACCGGCGCCGGTGCTTGGGCGTCTGCTGGCGGCGTTTCCCCGCATTCTGTTTGCCTCCACCATCCATGGCTATGAAGGGACCGGACGCGGCTTTGCGGTGCGATTTCGCCGTGAACTGACACGCCGGGCACCGGGCTGGCGCGCCCTCACCATGGATCAGCCGGTACGCTGGAGCGCCAACGACCCTCTGGAGCAGCTGTCGTTTCGCCTCTTGCTGCTGGATGCCGAGCCGGCTGAGGCGGCCCGGGTACGGAGCCTGAGTTCCGCGCAGCTGAGCTATCAGCGTCTGGATCGGGACGACTTGCTGTGCCATCCCAGGTTGCTTGAACAGCTGTTTGGTCTGCTGGTGCTGGCGCACTATCGCACTACGCCCGGGGACCTGCGCATCCTGCTGGACAGCCCCAATCTGTCAGTCTGGCTTGCCAGCGCAGAGGAGCAGGTGGTGGGAGCACTTTTGGTGGTGGAAGAAGGCGGCTTGCCGGCCGACCTGGCAGCCGCCATCCATGATGGCTATCGTCGCCCCGCCGGCCATTTGATACCTCAGGCACTCATTGGCCAGGATGGCCTGATGGAGGCAGCCCCCCTGCGTTGCTTGCGGGTTATGCGTATCGCCACTCACCCGGCGCTGGAGCGCCGTGGTATCGCCAGCACCCTGCTGAAGGAGCTCAGAGCCTGGGCACAAGGCCAGGACATTGACTACCTGGGTACCTGTTTTGGTATCACGTCTGACTTGCTGGGATTCTGGCGTCACTCTGGCTATGTCGCCATCCGTCTGGGGTCGGTGAAGGACCCGGTCGGGGGGACCTTTGCCGGTATTCTTGCGCGGCCGCTGAGCCCGGCGGGCGCAGCCCTGGTCGCCGCGGCTCGACAACGGCTGCGCGCCAGCCTGCTGCATCAGTTACCGGCTCAGCTGGCCGAGCTGGAGGCGGAACTGGTGCTGGCACTGTTACCGGACGCTGCTGTTACGTTGTCGAGCGATGAGCGTGAGGAGCTGGAGACGTTCGCCCAGCATAATCGGGCATTCGAGAGCTGCGAGCCGGCGCTCTGGGCGCTGTGTAGCGCAGGCCCCGAACAGTGGCAGCGTGCCGGCCTGAGCCCGGCGTCGCAATGCCTGCTGGTGCGCAAGGTGCTGCAGCGTCACAGCTGGGAGACTGTCGCGCAAAGCAGTAATAGTGGGCGGCGGGCCCTGGTGCGCCAGCTGCGCGAGAGTGCCGGGCGGTTGCTCTGTGCGCCCGCGATGGGCATGATGAGATAACTTCAAGGGGTGCGGCGGCTATCTCGGCCCGGCCAGTGCGGGCGGCCGGTGCGGGGCCGCTACAGTCAATCAGTTCTGTCAGGAGAAACGGATGCGGCCAGGTGTGGTGCGAGGGTTCTACCTGCTGGCGGGCGTGCTGGCGCTGCTGCTGGGTGTCCTGGGTGTTGTGCTGCCGCTGTTGCCGACCACGCCCTTTGTCATTCTGGCGGCGTTCTGCTTTTCGCGCAGTTCCGAGCGGCTGCACCAGTGGCTGCTGAATCAGCGCCTGTTCGGGCCTCTGATACGGGACTGGGAAGCCCATGGCGTGATTCCGCTGCGGGTCAAATTGCTGTCCACGAGCATGATGCTGGTGCTGGTCAGCTACCCCATACTGTTTCGCGATTTTGACTGGCGGCTCAAGGCGCTGGCCGGCGTTTCCATTCTCTTCGCACTGCTGTATATCTGGAGCCGGCCATCGGTTCCTGCTACGGTGACGCCAAGTCAGGGCACCTGATTACTCTGGCCTCACTGGGCAGGAGAATGCCATTCTGTCTGGCAAGTCAGGCCAGTATTTCCACTTCCATGCCTACCTCCAGCACGGCTTCATTGCGCGGTATCAGGTTCTGCCCGAACAGGACCTGGCCCTTTTCGCCGCGACGGTACTGGGCCAGGGTGCGCAGTGGTTGCTGTTGCGCATTGGCAAGTGCGGTACGGCTATCCAGGTTGACCATGACACAGCGCGAACAGGGTTTGACGAAATCCAGCTCCAGCGTGCCGATACGAATGCGCTTCCAGCTGTCCTCGGCGTAGGGTTCGGCGTTGGCAATAACCAGGTTGGGACGAAACTGGCTCATGTTCAGGGGTGTATCGCAGCGCGAGGCAAGATCCTCCAGGGAACCCTGGCCGATGAGCAGTAGCGGGTAGCCATCGGCGAATGATACCGGTGCGTCAGGATCCAGAGCGGTAACGCGCCTGGATGCGTCGCCAAAATACAGCAGCTGGCAGGGCAGGCCGAGGTAGTCGCTGAACCAGCGATCCGCCGCATCACTGCATGCCTGGCCCTGAATTTCGTCATCCCAGACGCTGACGGGCCGGTAGTGGCTGGAAAGCTGGCGATAGCTCAGGCGCAGGTCGGTGCAACCTGCGGTAGTCAGTATCAGCCCGTCAACGCAGAGCGTGGCCTTTATCTTTAACAGGCTGGAGTGCTTGCGGGCGGTAAGGAAGCGCCCCTGCATGTCGGCCAGCACGAAACGGCGGTCAAAGCTGAGCCCTGCGCGCTCCACGAAGGCGCGTTCAAGGCGCAGACCTGCCGTCGACTTGATGGGATACACGTGCATGTCGGACAGGTAAGGCATTGGGGCTCCTTCGGTGAGCTCAGTAGGGCAGTTTGCTGATGATGAGATCGAGGCGAATACGCAGCGGTTCGCCCCGGCTGGAAATGGCAATCAGGTATTCCTCGCCTCTGGGGTATTCGAGGTCGCGAAATTCGATACAGTCATGCAATATTGAGCCCGTCGCCCCATCGCGCCACTGTACTTCGTAGCGCAACCTGCGCATGCAGGCGAGCTCAAATCCATCGTGAATCTCACAGTTGATGGGCGTATAGCTGTGCATGGTGCCCCCCGGTCGAGTGGATTGCGGCATCCTGTGGTGGCCGCGATTGCCAGGACTGGTACAGCCGCCTGGCTGCACCGATAACACTATATCAGTGGGCGCAATGGTGCCGCCATAGGCCTGGGGTGCACGGCTCTGACTATAATGATTCTCATCTGTAACCTGAGGGAGTGAAATGGATCTTGATCCGCAACAGCTGGTGAAAATTGCCAATATGAACATGCCGTTTGGCAAATACAAAGGCCGGGTACTACTGGATCTGCCGGAGCCCTATCTGGTGTGGTTTGCCCGCGAAGGATTCCCCAGCGGAGAGCTGGGCAACCTGCTGCGGATGCTCTATGAAATCAAACTCAACGGGCTGGAATCGGTGCTCGAACCGCTGCGCCGACAGCAAAGAGGAGGCAAATCATGAAACTTCATACCTTGCTCGTGTCGCTGCTGTGCCTGTGTCTGGCAGCGCCGGCTGAAGCTGCATCACGCGAGGAGATTGAGGCCAAGTCGACCGAAGCCATGCAGCGTTTCTATCAGCACACCAGCGCGGGCCGTGAACTGGCTGAACGTGCTGCTGGTGTATTGATTTTTCCCGAAGTCTACAAGGCTGGCGTCGGTATCGGCGGGGAGTACGGAGAGGGGGCGCTGCGGGTCTCCGGTACAACCGTCGACTATTACAGCACTGCTGCCGCGTCCATCGGCTTTCAGTTGGGGGCGCAGATCAAGAGCCAGATTATCCTTTTTATGACCCAGGATGCATTGAGCCGCTTTCGCCGCGGGGATGGCTGGGAGGCCGGTGTTGATGGTAGTGTTGCCATCGCGGATCTGGGGGCCGGCGGCACGATCGATTCCAACACCCTGCAGGCGCCGATTATCGGCTTTATCTTTTCCAACAAGGGGTTGATGTACAACCTCACGCTGGAAGGCTCCAAATTTACCCGGATGGACAAATAATGCGAAGCATTCCCAAGCTGTGCACCGTTGCTGTGCTGTTGGCGGCATTGCCACTGACAGCCCTGGCTGAAAAACCGGATGACAAACCCGGCAACAAGCATGACAAGCAACAGGAACAGCCAAAACAGAGCCCCAAGGACAGATCACAGGGCAAAAACCACCAGCCCCAGGCTGATGCCGTAGCGGCAACGCATAAGCAGCGACTGCGTGCGCCCATGGGTGAGTCAGACCGTGACACTATTCGTCGCTATTTCGGCGCCGGTGATCAAGGTACTTCAGGTAACGGCAAAGCCAAGACGCTGCCGCCGGGGCTGCAACAAAAGCTTGAACGCGGCGGTGACTTGCCTGCGGGGTGGCAAAACAAGGTCACACGCGGTGAAGTGCTGGAGGCTGATCTGATGCGTCGGGCACACCGTCTGCCTGCGGATCTGAATCTGGGCTTGCAGGGCTACGATGCCGGCACCGAGTTGTTGCTGCTGGATGATCGGGTTGTAAGGGTGGCCACCGGGCAGGGGACGGTGCTGGATGTAATTGATATTGCTGATATATTGATGCGCTGACAGGCGACCTGTGGGGGCGTTACCTGTAGCTTTTGACGGGGCGTATCATGACACCGGCGATCAATGCGGCGAAAAAGGCAAAAATCCGTTTCAGGGTACACGAGTACGCCCATGATCCGGCGGCGCCGTCTTACGGCCTGGAGGCGGCAGATGCCCTGGGGCAGTCGCCGCTGCGGGTTTTCAAGACGCTGCTGGTGGCGCTGAACGGCGATGGTCGTCGCCTCGCGGTTGCGGTGGTGCCGGTGTCCGGCCTGCTGGATTTGAAAGCTGTAGCCTCGGCGCTGGGCAGTAAAAAAGTCACCCTGGCCGAGGCCCGGGATGCAGAGCGCAGCAGTGGCTACGTGGTGGGAGGCATCAGTCCGCTGGGGCAGAAAAAGCACCTGCCGACAGTGCTGGATGACAGCGCCCTGACGTTTCCCAGCATTTACATGAGCGCCGGCCGGCGCGGACTTGAAATCGAAATGGCGGCATCTGACCTGGTTGCCCTGACTGGTGCTGTCACGGCGGCAATCGGTCGGGGCTGATGCCGCCGACTCGACAGGCCTGCAGGGCTGAGGCTAACTGATTCTGCGTGCTGCCGGGCGATTGCTGTCTTTGGCCTCGCCTCTGTTGCCGCTGTCGCCGGGTTTGAAGTCGCTGGCTTCCAGACCATGGCGGTTAAGCAGTTTGTAGAAGTCGGTGCGGTTGCGCTGGGCGATACGCGCCGCGTGGGTCACATTGCCCTCGGTAATGCGCAGTACCTTGATCAGGTAACGGCGCTCAAAGTCCGCCCGCGCCTCGTTGAACGACGGCACCACTCGCTCCTGATTGGCCAGTGCCTGGGATACCAGGCCCTCGGAGACGATCGGGCTGCTGCTCAGGGCCACGACCTGTTCGAGTACATTTTCCAGCTGGCGCACGTTGCCGGGCCAGGCGGCCTGGGCCAGCAGGTGAATGGCGCCGGGTGAAATGCCCCTGACCTTGGGGTTGTGGCGATCCGCAGCCTTGCCCAGGAAGTGCCGCGCCAGCAGCGGTATATCCTCCGGTCGTTCACGCAGTGGGGGCAGGTCCAGGTTGACCACATTCAGGCGGTAATACAGATCCTCCCGGAATTCCTGTGCCTCGATGGCCTGCTCCAGGTTGCGGTGGGTGGCTGAAATAATGCGCACATCAATGGGGACATCCTCGGTCGATCCCACGGCCCGCACGGTGCGCTCCTGCAGAGCGCGTAACAGCTTGACCTGCAGGGGCTGGGGCATGTCACCGATCTCATCCAGAAACAGGGTGCCGCCGTGGGCGGCCTGGAACAGGCCCCGGTGCTGGGTGATGGCGCCGGTAAAGGCCCCCTTGTTGTGGCCAAACAGCTCGGACTCCAGCAATTGCTCGGGCAGGGCGCCGCAGTTGATGGCGACAAAGGCCTTGCCGGCACGCCGGCTGGCCTTGTGGATGGCCTTGGCGAAGCACTCCTTGCCACTGCCGCTGGC
>JBFGZM010000052.1:0-13899 GCA_041586815.1 Marinobacterium sp.
ACGATACCCAGGTTTTTCAAATGCTCGTCGATGAGCTGCCCAACCCACGCATTCTTGCTGAAACGGATAAACGGGTGGGTTTGAAGCAAGACTTCGGGAGGGTCATTGGGTGAGTCGATGGGGGCGATCACGATCAGTGGCTCGATGCCAAAAGGGGTCCAGCTGAGCCCCGGGCGTTCGGTGGGAGGCTCGCTGATAATGGCGGCATCTATGGCGCCTCTTTCCACCTGTGCAATCAATGAACTGGACAGCCCGCTTGATACGGCGATGTGCAGTTGTGGCAAAGAGTGGCGCAGGCTTGCCAGAGCCGTTGGCAGCACGCCGGTCAACATGGTGGGTACCGAGCCCAGAGAAAGTTGTCCCGACAGTTTGTCGAAGATGGCCGAGGTTTCCATCAGCTGCTCGTAGTTCCTTACGACTTCTCTGGCCTTGGGGACGATAGACATCCCTGCCTCGTTCAGGGTGGGTGGGCGGCGTGTCCGGTCAAACAGTGGCATGTTGAGCTCATCTTCAAGTGCCTTCATCTGCATGCTGACAGCAGCCTGTGTGATAAATACAGCTTCTGCTGCTTCCACAAAGGAGCCCTTGTCTGCGATAGCAATGAGGGTTTTGAGGTGGCGAATCGACATTGTCTGCTACCTGAGTTGGCCGAGGTTTCTGAATATACATTGACAACATGGTCATCAGTATAAGATATATTTTATAATATTGGATTATTTGCCTATTAGTATTATTTATTCTTAAGTTTATGGGCCGCAGAGTCTGGTGCCACAATTCAAAGTTGATCGCTGCCTGACAAGCTTGTGTCCCATGTGGGACCGTGACTGATACCGTACTCGCTGCCTGCTGCCCGGCCTCGTCACCGGATTGGTCTGGATGCAGTAGCACGGTGGAGGCATCAATATTCTGCACTTTGGGTTCGCTCCCGGTGTGGCATGAGCGCAGCACTAAGTATCATTAATGGTTTGAAACGATACTTTAAGATCCGTTGTCTTTGATTTCATATCTTGGCGTTATCAATTATTAACTTCAATTAAAATTAAGAAGTCATTAACTAAAACTCGTTTGTAATTAAATCCGCTGATGATAATGTCTGTTCAAGGTTAGGCCAGAGTCATCGCCATTGCTGCTCAACAGGGAGGTTGGAAGGTGATCGGCGCTACTTTGGCTCGTGATGGAGGCTCTGCTTTTAATCGGGGCAGGGTCAAGGTTAATGTTTGGAGACAATAATAATGATTAAAAAAGCCAATTTCTTTAAAAACCTTCACAAGACGCTTCAAGGGGCGCTGTGCCTGGGAGCGGGTCTGCTTCTTTCTGTGCCGGCACTGGCGGAGTATCCAAAGCGCCCGATATCGCTGGTGATTCCCTACGGTACTGGTGGTGCCACCGATATTTCGGCACGCGCTCTGGCGCAGTCTCTTGCTGATGAAGTCGCCAAGCCACTGGTACTGGTGAACCGCACCGGTGCGGGCGGAGCGACAGGTTCGGCCAGCGTTGCACATGCCAGGGGTGACGGCTATACCGTGCTAGCCGCGCGTGTGGGTTCCCACACAGTAAGTCCTGCCATGAAGAGCACTCTTCCTTATGCGCTGTCAGACTTCAAGTTTGTGGGTGTGTACGAAATTAATCCCATTGTCTGTGCAACGAACAGTGACAGTGGAATCGACTCGATGGACCAGCTGGTGAGCAAGGTACAATCCAGTCCGGGTACTGTCAGTTACAGCTCTTCGGGGGTCGGTTCTTTCTTGCAGCTTTCTGCGGTCATGATACTGGACGCCTTCGGCGTAGAGAAGCCGCTGGAAACGGCCATTCACCTGCCGATGCGTGGCGGCGGCGAAGCAGCTACGGCGGTACTTAATGGTACAGCGACATTCATCTGTGATAACTCTTCGACCCTGGCGGGGTTCATCAAAAACGGGCAGATGACTCCGCTGATGGTAACGACCAAGGAACGCATCAACGGCATTGACGCGCCCACCGCGTCTGAGCTGAACCATCCAGAGCTGGAGAAGCTTCTGGGCTGGACGGGTATTGCTGGTCCCAAAGATATGGACCTGGAGGCTGTCGAGTCCTGGGAAAAATGGCTGGCCGTGGCGACGCGTAATCCCGAGTTCATTGGAAATATGGAAAAGCTTGGCTCTGTTATCGTTAGTATGGGGCCAAAGGAGTCGGAAGAGTTTATTAACGATCAGTACAGTATCTTCAAAAAGCTGGTGGATAAGCTGGATATGCGAGTCAATTGATAGCGGTTTATATTAAATGCGCGCGCCCAAAAGGCGCGTTTTTTTAACGCTAAAAAGGTTACTTGTATGCCCATTAACATAAAGGAGTTCGCCGTTAGCGGGGGCGTTTTTCTGTTTGGCCTTCTGCTTGTACTGTTTCTTATTCCTGGTGCAATTGTTTCTCCCCGCTCCGTATCCATAGCGGTTCTTGATCCGGCATTCTGGCCAAAAGTCGTGTCCTGGGTGTTGCTGGTTCTTGGCGTATGCATGTTGCTGAATATAACGCTTAGAAAGAGACATGAACCTCGGGCTGCCTGTTCAGGTTCAGTCTCATGTAAAAACCTGTTCCGGCTATCAGTTCTTGTTGTTTTTCTTTCAGGTTACTATTTGCTTCTACCCTATGTTGGAATGGTTTGGGGCTCCAGCATTGCGTATATACTATTATCAATTGCATTCTGCAAAACCCGCTATCTCTTTACGGCTGTCGCTGTAGGGGTTCTTTTGCCGGCAGCGCTATATGCCTTCTTTTATCATGTTGCGGGTGTGGATATTCCCCAGAGTGAATTTGTGAGGTTGCCATGAGCTTTCTGGATACATTGGTTGACGCCTTCTCGCTGGTTGCCCAGTCTGGAAGTATTCTGGCGCTAGGAATTGGCGTCGCTATTGGCGTCATTTGCGGGGCCATCCCCGGTATGTCTGCCACCATGGCGGTGGCGTTGACACTGCCTTTCACCTTCGCGCTGGAACCCGTTGTGGGTATTTTGCTGCTGCTGGGCGTTTACAAGGGGGGTGTTTTTGGTGGCTCGATACCGGCAATTCTGATTAAGACACCCGGTACGCCGGCTTCCAGTGCAACGGTTCTGGATGGATATCCCCTGGCGGAAAAAGGGCAGGCGGGCAAAGCCCTGGGAATGGCGCTATACGCTTCCTGCACGGCGGATATTGTATCGAACCTGGCGTTGATTCTGTTTGCAGGCTGGCTGGCTTCGTTTGCCATGAGTTTTGGGCCTCCGGAGTTTTTTACACTGATGGTGTTCTCGTTGATGATTATCGCAGGAATATCCGGTGACCAGCTGATGAAAGGCCTGGTGTCAGCTGCTCTGGGGTTGCTGCTTGCAACGATCGGCCTGGATCTGGTGTACGGGACGGACCGGTTTATCATGGGAAATGTGAACCTGATGGGGGGGCTCAACTTCATTGTTGTCCTGATCGGGCTGTTTGCTTTGCCGGAAATTATTGCCTTTGCCATGAACCCGTCTGATGCCCATGGGAAGGTACGGGCGCTGGGTAGTAATAGCGTTACGTTCCAGGAGTACAAGCGCTGCTTTCGGTCGATCTGCCGGGGCGGCGTTATCGGTGCCATTCTCGGCGCCATTCCGGGCATAGGTGCAGCACCTTCTGCATTCCTGTCGTACAGCGAGGCGAGGCGAAAATCGCCCAACAAGGATAACTTTGGCAAGGGCGAGCTTGAAGGTGTTGCTGCAGCGGAAGCGGGCAATAACGGTGTCTGTGGTTCCACCCTGATTCCATTGCTGGCACTGGGCATTCCAGGAGATGTTATCACTGCGATCATTATCGGTGCCTTCATGATTCATGGAATTCAGCCTGGTCCGATGCTGTTTGAGACTAACGGGAGTCTCGTTTATGCACTCTTTATGGGCTTGATCCTGAGTTCTGTCTTTCTGTTCTTTATTGGCGGGTTTTCCATCCGCATCTTCAGGTTTGTTGCCGATATTCCAAAATCGATACTCATGCCTGCGGTACTGGTGCTCTGTGTTTTCGGGGCATACGCCGTCAACAACTCCATGTTCGACATTATGGTCATGTTTGCCCTGGGTTGGCTCGGCTACCTCATGATGCGGCTGGACGTACCAGCGGCTCCTTTTTTGATTGCTTTCATACTGGGGCCTTTGCTGGAAGATAATTTCCGGCAGTCGATGCTTATGTCTAACGGTGACTTTTCCATACTGTTCCGCAGTGTTATTACCTGGATATTCTGGGGGCTCACGGCATTTACGCTGTTTTTCCTGATCAAGAATAACCTTGTTTCAAAAAAAGCCTCGCAAACCATGGCTGATGGTGCGCCGGTAAAACAAGGCTAGGTAATACCCGGAATTGGGTCGCCACACTGATGGCGACCCATTTTCGGGCTCCCCGGTGCTTCAGATGACTCCCAGAGGTGAAGTCAATGGAATATATCTCGTCGTCCCTTGGTCTTGCAATGACGCTGGATAACCTGATTTATATCGGCTTGATACTGTTTTTTGCCTTGTTGCTGCGTGCGGCGATAGGCTTTGGCGATGGTCTGCTGGCCGTTCCATTACTGGCGATGTTTATCGATATACGTGAGGCGGTGCCTCTGATTATATTGCTGTCCACAACCATCTCGGTCAAAGCACTTTGGAAGGATCGGGGTTCGCTGCAGCTGAGTTCGCTTAAGCGTACGTCTGTTGCTGCCCTTGTCGGGATTCCTTTTGGTGTCATGCTATTGAATCTGGGCAACGAAGCCGTGATTAAGGGAATGCTTGGCGTCTTGCTCGTTGTGATGGCCATGTGGCGTCTGGGGCCCAAGTCGCAGTTGCAGCTAACATCAAATGGGTGGAGCTATGTGTTCGGTGGCCTCGCGGGCATGCTGGGGTCGGCCTATGCCTTGCGCGGTGTTGTGTTCAGTATTTATGGTGGGCTCAGAGGCTGGAGCCAGGAACAGTTCAAAGGCACTATTAGCGGGTTTTATATCTTAAGTGGGGTGCTGATTCCTGTTAGCTATCTGTCGTCGGGCTTGATTACCTCACGGCTTGTTGGCCTCTATTTACTTTTCCTGCCATTGGCACTGCTCTCTACGCTGCTGGGCCATCTGCTGACCCACCGGCTGGATGCCTCGGCTTTTCAAAAAATAATCTGGGTCTTCCTGCTGCTGTTCGGAGTTTTTTTGGTTGTTCGCCCTCTGCTGTTCCAATAAAACACTTCAGTCCGTCCATTTCTGGTTGATTGTCTGAGCGCTGCCTGATGCCAGAGGTGTCAGCAGGCGGACTGTTCTGTCCGCTGCTTTTTCCACGCCCTGTAACAACCGGATTTTCCCGCAGGTATATGCGGCTGTGGAGACTGCTGTTTGGCAAAAACCGCCAAATGTCGTGCCTGTTTTTTATATCCACGGCAGAGAAGGTCTTAGATGTGTTTTGTTAAGAAAACCTTAAGTTGTTATTAAATTTATATGGTTAGCATAAGAATGGCTGTGATTATAAGATCGTTAGCATGAAACAGCAGCCAGTATTTCTGTAGTCATGTATTTCCGGTGAGGCGCAAAAAATATGGAAAATAATCAAAAAAACATAACCGTATCGGTCTGGCGAGGGAAAGAGGAAGGCGGTTTTGAGGAGTTTCAGGTTCCTTTTGTCGAGGATCAAACCATTCTAGATCTCCTGACCCATATTCAGCGATCAGTTGACAGCTCCCTGTCGTATCGTTTTGCCTGCAGGGTCGGCATGTGTGGCTCCTGTGCAATGCAGGTAAATGGCAAGCCGCGCTGGACCTGCCGGACTCTGGTACGCAACGTCGTGGAGAATGATGCCCTGAAGCTTGAGCCGCTGGCTAACCTGCCAGTTGTCAAAGACCTGGTGGTGGATATGGAACCCTTCTTTGACAAGTGGCAGGAAGCCAAGGGCCGGTTCGAGCCGGCAGAGTCTCCGGTGCAGGAGTTTGCGCCAATCAAGCCACAGGACAAGCAGCGTGCGAAGGTCGACGAGGCCATCGAATGCATTAACTGTGGCTGCTGCTACGCCGCCTGCGATGTGGTGGAGTCCAACCCTGCTTACCTGGGGCCAGCGGCACTCAATCGTGCCTGGTCACTCATCAACGATGCCAAGGACTTTGCGAATCCGGAGCGGCTGAAAGCGGTGAGCGGTGATGGCGGCTGTCAGAACTGTCATACCAACTCCCAGTGCGTGGCTCGCTGTCCATTGCAGCTGAATCCGACACGCTCCATTGCCGGCCTTAAAAAGGCGGTGGCCCTTGCGACGCTGAAGGGGGAAATATGAGCAATCGAATCGAGTTCAAGTTGTGGCTCTTGCACCGTCTGAGCGCCATGTTGCTGGGATTGTTTGTGGTGGTGCATATCGTTGGCATGATTATCGCCATTCAGGGTGGGCTGTCCTCTGCCGAGATTCTGCAGCGCACCAGCGGTAATTATGCAATGGGGGTTTTCTACTCGGTATTTACCATTGCAGCCGCTGTTCATTCTTCCATTGGTCTGCGTACGGTCGCGTTTGAAGTATTGGGGTGGAGAGGGGCGAGCATCAACCTCGTTCTGACGGTGTTTTTCCTGATGCTCTGCGTAACAGGTATTTCTGCAGTAGGAGGGTTGGTGCTGTGAAAACCAATCGCGATAAAAAAGAATACTGGGCCTCGTTTGTGCAGCGCTGGTCGGGCGTTGCCCTGGCTCTTTTCCTGCCGTTTCACTTCCTGGTGTTAAGCCTGATTCTCCAGGGAGACGAGGTTCTGGACGGTTTCCTCTATTGGGCTGATGCCCCGCTGGTGAAGTTTGCTGAAGCCGGGTTGGTGGGTTTGCTTGCGGTTCATCTTTTAGGCGGTGTTCGCCTGCTCGTCATCGAGTTTTTTGCCTGGAAAGAGTGGCAGGGGTATCTGATATCCGTTGCCGCGACCGGCGCTGCGGCGACCGGGTGCTTGTTTCTTCTCAGGGCATTTTAAACAGCGTGTTGTGTCCTTCGGGGACGCAAGGGAGACGGTATGACCATTGAAATCAAACAAACCGATATTCTGATTCTCGGGTCTGGCGGCGCCGGCCTGTTTGCAGCGCTCCATGCCTATAAAAGCAACTCTGATCTCAAGATTACCGTGGCCGTCAAGGGGCTGCTGGGCAAATGCGGCTGTACCCGAATGGTACAGGGGGGATACAACGTCGCCCTGAATCAGGGTGATTCTGTAGAGCGTCATTTTATGGATACCATCCATGGCGGCTACTGGATTCCCAATCAGGAGCTGGCCTGGAAACTGGTTGAAACTGCGCCCAAGCGAGTGCTTGAGCTGGAAAACGAGATTGGATGCTTTTTCGACCGGGTGGAGGACGGCTCCCTGCACGGCAAGGCGTTTGCGGGCCAGACGTTCGATCGCACCATTCACAAAGGTGACCTGACGGGTATCGAAATCATCAACCGCTTGGCGGAGCAGGTATGGTCCCGGCCTATCGACAGGCTGGAGGATCACCGGGCCATCGAGATTATCCCCTCAGAGGACGGTAGCCGGATTTCGGGCATCCTGATGCTCAATATCCGCACCGGAAAACCCCTGTTTGTAAAGGCCAAGGCCGTGATGCTGGGCACCGGTGGTGGCCCAACCATGTATCGCTACCATACGCCATCCGGCGAAAAATCCTGCGATGGCCTGGCCATGGCGCTGCGGGCAGGCCTCAATCTTCGCGATATGGAAATGGTGCAGTTCCACCCCACCGGACTGCTGGCCGGCGAAGGTACGCGCCTGACGGGTACGGTGCTGGAGGAAGGTCTGCGTGGCGCCGGCGGACACCTGCTGAACGGAAAAGGCGAGCGCTTCATGCATTCCTATGATGAACGTGGCGAGCGCGCTACCCGTGATGTGGTATCCCGTTCGATCTATCGTGAAATGCGCAAGGGCAATACGACCAAAAGTGGCGGCGTGCATATCAGCATGGCGCACCTGGGACCCGACAATGTGCGCAAGAAATTCAAGGGCATGGTCAGCCGTTGCAAGGATGTGGGTGCGGATCTTGCCGGTGGCCTGGTAGAAGTGGTGCCAACGGCGCACTACATGATGGGCGGCGTTGAGGTGAACGTCGACTGCGAAACCGCAATGCCCGGGCTTTATTGCGCAGGGGAAGATGCCGGCGGTGTGCACGGCGGCAATCGTCTGGGCGGAAACGGTGTTGCCAATTCGACGGTCTACGGCGGCATTGCCGGTGATTCCATGGCCGACTGGGTGTCAAGGGAAGGCCTGTTCGCTGAACCTGATCAGGATCGAATCGCGCAAACCCTGGCGTTCATCGACACGCCGTTTCGCCAGAGCCCGGGTGATCTGACCGAGTTGCGTTATCGCCTGCTCGACAAGATGTGGGATGACGCCGGCATTATTCGCAACGAGGAAGGGCTGCTGCGCGCTTATGACGATGTATTGGCCATTCGCGAAGAACTCATGGGCCTGGGTATTCCCGATCAGGGCAAGGCCTATAACCAGACCTGGCATGACTGGCTAAACCTGCACTCACAGATCAGTGTCAGCCTCTCGATTATCAAGTCTGCGCAGTTGCGCAAGAACTCGCGCGGTGCTCACTTTCGTGATGATTTCCCCGAAAAGGGCGACCTGGATAGCTCAACCTATGTGCGGGTTCGCCAGGACGGTGATGCCATAACCGTGACGGAAATACCGGTTGAATTTACCCGCGTTAAACCTGGCCAGACACTGATACCGGAAGAAAACGACAATAAAATTGGAGTCGCATCATGAGTTTTAATCCCATACCGCAACAGCTGGTGCTGGAAACGGCAACGGAACTGATGTCCCGGGCGGCCATTGATATTCCGCCTGACTACAAGCGTGCCCTGCAGCAGGCCGCGAGCAAGGAAACCGAAAACCTGTCCTGCTTTGTTATCAAGACCATGCTGGACAACTACGATGTGGCCGAGAAGGATCGGCGTCCGATGTGTGCCGATACCGGCCTGCCGCGGTTTTATGTCAAGGCGGGGAATGAGGCCAGGGTGGAGGGCGGCTTTGTGGCACTGGAAAGCGCCGTGCGCCAGTCGGTGGCGATTGGCACCCAGGAAATTCCGTTGCGCCCGAACCGGGTGCACCCGCTGACGCGCCAGGACAACAACAACAACCTGGGCATTCACGCCCCGGAAATTGAATATACCTTTGAGCCCGGCGGCGACTGGATTGACCTTATCACCGTGCACAAGGGCGGCCTGTTCGGGACCGATTACCGCATGCTGTTTCCGGGGGATGGCATCGACGGCATCAAGCGTTTCTTCCTCGATACCATGGCTTCGTTTGGCCGCCGGGGCCTGGCCTGTCAGCCGGCCATAATCGGTGTTGGCCTGGGTGGCAACAAAGACACCTGCATGCGCATCGGCAAAGAAGCCGCCTGCCTGCGCGTTGTTGGCGATGTTAACCCCGACCCTGAAGTCGCCAGGCTGGAGCAGGAACTCAAGGAGCTCGGTAACAGCATCGGCATGGGACCCATGGGGTTTGAAGGCAAGACGCTGGTTGTCGACTGTCATGTTGAAGTGGCCTACACCCACACCGGTGGCATGCCCATGAGCATTCATTCGTTCTGCCATTCGTCCCGCCGTGCCGCTGCCCGTATCTATAGCGATGGCCGCGTTGAGTTCAGGGATGATCCGCAGTGGTTCACCGACTTTTACCGCCGGGAGGGTATCTGATGAGCAATATGAGAGTTGTAAAACTGCAGGTGCCGGTATCCCAGGAGGATGTCGATAACCTGGAGCAGGGCGACATTGTCTACCTGACTGGCACCATCTATACGGCGCGGGAAGGCGTTTACAAAAAAGTACTGGAAAGTGGTGAAGAGTTGCCGGTTGATATCCGCGCCATTTCCAATGTCAATTTTCATTGCTCTCCGGCAGCCAGCCCGAACAAGGAAGGTGGCTACGATGTGGGGGCGGTAACGGCCACGGCCAGTTTTCGTTTTGGGAAATGGATGAAAAACTGGTTCGAAACCTCCGGGGCCAAAATCATTATCGGCAAGGGCGGAATGCCGGAAGAGGCCTACCGCGATGTCTTTATGCCCAACGGCGCGCGCTATCTATCGACCGTGGGCTATGGTGCCGGCGCCTTGCTCGGTCGTGGGATTACCCGGGTCAAGGATGTGCACTGGCTGGAAGAAAATGGCATCGCCCAGGCGATGTGGATTTTTGAAGTTGACGAGATCGGGCCCTTTATCGTGGATAACGACCGTGAAGGAAACAGCCTGTTTGTCAAACACGAGCGTGCGGTCAATGCCAAGCTCGAAAAACTCTATGCGGGCCTTAAGCCACCGGCGTTGAAGCGCTACGGCGAAACAACCAACCGTGGCGATGAAGTTATCGGTGAGCCAGATACACAACCCATCAAATTCGTAAATGCGATGCCAACTCAAAAGGATAATAACGAATGAATCAGTTAGGGCACTATGTTAATGGCGAAGCCAGAACCGGTAGCGGTGAGCGCAATCGTGCAGTATTTAATCCGGCAACGGGGTTCCAGAGTGCGCAGCTTAACCTGGCGAGCGTAAAGGAAGTGGAAGAGGCCGTTCAGGTTGCGACCGATGCGCTGCCCGCCTGGGCGGCCACGCCGCCGGTACGCCGGGCCCGCGTCCTGATGAAGTTTCTGCAGCTGCTGAACGAGAATATCGACGAGCTGGCGCTGCTGATCTCACAGGAGCACGGCAAGGTTCTGGACGACGCCAAAGGTGAAGTCACCCGCGGTATTGAAGTGGTCGAGTTCGCCTGTGGTATTCCGCACCTGCTCAAGGGCGAGTTTAGTGAAAATGTGGGCACGCGGGTCGATAGTTGGTCTGTGCGCCAGCCCGTGGGTGTCTGTGCCGGTATTTCGCCATTCAATTTCCCGGTGATGGTACCGCTGTGGATGTTCCCGATTGCCATCGCCTGCGGTAACACCTTTATCATGAAGCCCTCGGAGAAAGATCCGAGCAGCACACTGCGCCTGGCCGAGCTGTTCTCTGAAGCAGGCCTGCCGGCGGGTGTGTTTAACGTCATTAATGGCGACAAGGAAGCGGTGGACACCCTGTTGCAACACCCGGGCATCAGCGCTGTCAGCTTTGTCGGTTCCACACCGATTGCGCGCTACGTGCAGAAAGTCGGTATCGAGCACGGCAAGCGTGTTCAGGCGCTGGGCGGTGCCAAGAACCACGCCATTATCATGCCGGATGCCGATCTGGATAGCACCGTGAATGCGCTGATGGGGGCGGCCTATGGGTCTGCCGGTGAGCGCTGCATGGCCATCTCGGTTGCGGTTGCGGTGGGGGAAATCGCTGATCCGCTGGTAGCTGCACTGAAAGACCGGCTTAAAGACCTGAGGGTGCTGCCAGGTACCCACCCGGACGCCGAGATGGGCCCACTGGTGACGCAGGAGCATCTGGACACCGTATTGAGCTTTGTCGACAGCGGTATCAAGGAAGGCGCCAAGCTCGTTGTGGACGGCCGCCAATTGCAGAATCCTGAGCACGGAGAAGGCTACTTCATGGGCGGTTGCTTGTTCGACAACGTAACGCCTGACATGCGTATCTATCAGCAGGAAATCTTTGGTCCTGTGCTGGCTGTTGTCCGAGTCGATGACTATGAAAAGGCACTGGAGCTGATCAACAGCCACGAGTACGGCAACGGCACTGCCATCTTTACCCAGGAAGGCCATGCTGCTCGCGAATTTGCCGCCCGTGTTCAGGCCGGCATGGTGGGCATCAATGTGCCGATTCCTGTGCCAATGGCATTCCATAGTTTCGGTGGCTGGAAGGGCTCTCTGTTCGGTGATCATCACATGCACGGTATGGAAGGGGTACGTTTCTTTACCAAACTGAAGACGATTACCTCCCGCTGGCAGGCGAGCAGCAGTACGTCGCAGTTTTCCATGCCAACCATGAAGTAATGACGAGTTAAGCGATTGACCCTGGCGGGCAGTCGCTGAATCCGGAACGCTTCTGCATGATTGATTGACGGCTGATTGGTGATTGGCTTAGGCCGTTGACTTTCATCACAGTTGCGTTCGATCTCGTTTCTCTTTGGCGGGCTTTTAGCAAGTCATTTAAAGGCGGTTTTATATGGCTGATTAAAAATCGCGTTTTATACTGGAGATTAAGCATGTTTATTGATGAACGTATTTATACCCTTAAGAATGGCAAGCTTGGCGAGTTCCTAAAGTTATATGAGACCCTGGGCAAGGATGTACAGGTACGTATTCTGGGTAACATGGTCGGATATTTCCATACCGATATTGGGCCTCTGAATCAGGTGGTTCATATGTGGGGCTACGAGTCCATGGATGATCGATGGAAACGCCGCCAGGAACTGCAGGCGAGTGAGGAATGGCTGGAGTATGCCCTTAAAATGCGGCCGCTGGTACAAAGTATTGAAAACAAGATATTGATTCCCGAGCCCTGGAGCCCCATCGGCGGCACCGGTAAATAAACAGTTCTAGCCTTTTCATGAGCAGGTTCACTTTGGGGCCTGCTGTCTTTTTATTCTAACAACAACGCGTCTTTATCTTTGGCGTTCCTTTCTTGCAAACTCTGGGCAGCAGAATGAATTCAGTCGATCAGTCTTTTTTTTCCAGTCGCCTCGACGGGTTGCGTACGCGTGTGACGGAGCTGCTGCCGGGCTTCGTGCTTTGCATTGTCGTTGCTATGGCGGCGACGTTCGTGTCGGAGCATTACGGTGGCCCGACGATCCTTTACGCCGTGTTGATGGGCATGGCGCTGAATTACCTGTCGCTGGAAGGCCGTTGCGTCGCAGGCATTCATTTTTCCGCCAAAGCAGTACTGCGCTTTGGCATTGGCTTGCTTGGTGCCCGTATCACCATTGAGCAATTGCTGGGGCTGGGCATTACGCCCATTGCCATTGTACTGGTGGCGGTACCGGCGACCATCGGTTTCGGTATCCTGTGCGGCAAGTGGCTGAAGCTTGGCCGTTCACAAAGTGTACTGGCAGGGGCGTCCGTGGGTATTTGCGGTGCGTCCGCCGCCCTGGCCGTGGCGTCTGTACTGCCTCAAAGCAGGGACGCGGAGAAAAACCTGATCTTCACGGTGATCTCGGTAACGGCAATGAGTACTGCGGCGATGATTCTGTACCCGCTGCTGGTTGGTTATTTCGGTTTCAGCGAAACTGAAAGCGGTATTTTCCTGGGTGCCACCATTCATGATGTCGCGCAGGTTGTCGGGGCAGGCTATATGGTGTCAGACAACGTGGGGGACGTTGCAACCTTTTCGAAGCTGCTGCGGGTGGCAATGCTGGTGCCGGTTGTGGTGATGATATCGGTCATCGTTGCACGACAGCGGTCGGGTGCCGGGAGCAAGGGCATGTCAGGCTTTCCCTTGCCTGGCTTCCTGATCGCCTTTGTCATTGTGGTGCTGCTCAATAGTAGCGGATACCTGCCGTCATCCATCAGCAATGCCATGATCGAGCTCTCGCGCTGGTGCCTGGTGGTTGCCATGGTGGGGCTTGGCATGAAGGCTTCATTCAAGGAGCTGGCCGAGATGGGGTGGCGCCCGATGCTGCTGATGATTGCCAATACGGTTTTTCTGGCGGCGCTGGTGGGCGTATGGCTGTTCCTGGCGCGTTGATTGTTTGAGCCAGCTCGATAAACGATGCAGCTACGCGCCTGGATTTGGTTCCGTATTAACTTGTTCGCATGCTGGTGTCCGGAAGGGGATTTCAGGAAGTGCTTGTCAGTGGTAACGGGGCGCTATGGAGTGAATCAAGTGAGAAATACAGCCCGTGACGTCGACTTCTGTATGATGAGTAATCTATTTTAATGCTGTCTTGCGGGTTTATAATCTGAATCCGGCTTTTTTAGACTTTTATGCCGTTATTTTTAAACAGGCTGTTGACTCTGATCCGGGGCGCTGTAGAATGCGCACCTCGCTTAGGGAGAGCGGCTTTAACGGCCCTCAAGCAGAGCG
>JBFGZM010000053.1:0-13873 GCA_041586815.1 Marinobacterium sp.
CAATGGCATGTGGCACAGCACCGGCATGTCCCAGCCAAAGTATTCGTACAACAGCTTGTGCTTGGGCGCCGAGTTGATCCACTCCTCGCCACGAATCACGTGGGTAATCTCCATCAGGTGATCATCCACCACGTTGGCCAGGTGGTAGGTGGGCATGCCATCGGACTTGAGCAGGATCTGGGCATCCACCATGCCCCAGTCCAGCTCGATGGAACCGCGCAGCAGGTCCGCGACTTCGCACACACCCGCACCCTCCGGCACCACCATGCGGATCACGTAGGGCATCCCCTCGGCACGACGACGCTCCACTTCTTCAGCCGGCAGCGCAAGGTCGCTCTGTTTCAGTGCCGTATGGCCACCGGCAGCGCGACGGGCTTCTCGCAGCTCATCCAGCTCCTCGGGCGTGCGGTAACACAGGAAAGCCTTGCCTTTTTCCACCAGTTCCAGAGCGTAGTTGCGGTAGATATCGCCACGCTCGCTCTGCCGATAGGGGCCGTGAGGACCGCCAACATCCGGACCTTCATCCCAGTCCAGCCCCAGCCAGCGCAGGGAATCCAGAATCATCTGCTCGGATTCGGGCGTACTGCGCGCCTGATCCGTGTCCTCGATGCGCAAAATAAACTGGCCGCCATGCTGGCGTGCAAAGGCCAGATTGAACAATGCTATATAGGCGGTGCCGACATGGGGATCACCGGTCGGGGACGGAGCTACACGGGTACGGACTGTCATCGTTATCCTGAAAGCTATAAATTCGAGTTGGCGAAATGACGCGCATTATAGCGCCGCACCCGCACTTGGGACAGCCAGGTACCGACACTACATCGATCGCCGCGTTGAAACTCCTCCTAAAGCAAGGCATGTTTCATGCATAATTTACCTGTCACAGGATTTCGTTTTATCTGACTGAATGCACCCAGGAGCCCCCGTTAGAATGAAAAGCCCTCCATCGATAAAAGTACTGGTGATTGACGAGGACCGCGGTCGCGCCGCGCTGCTTGAGCAGTCGCTGCGCGATCAGGGATACGAGGTGCTAGCACGACTGGACAATACCGACCTGCTGGCCGAGCGGGTGGAAGAGCTGCATCCCGACATGATCATCATCGATCTGGACTCCCCCAACCGGGATGTACTGGAGAACATGGCACTGCTGAACGACCGTTCGCCCCGCCCGGTGGTAATGTTTGCCGAGCAGGGAGACAGCGACACCATTTCCCAGGCCATCCGCTCCGGCGTCAGCGCCTATGTGGTCGACGGCCTGGAATTCGGCCGCATCAGCTCGATTCTGGATGTGGCCACGGCGCGCTTTCGCGAATTCCAGGCGCTGCGCCGGGAGCTGGTCGAGGCTCGCTCGGAGCTTGCCGACCGCAAGCTGATCGAAAAGGCCAAGGGGTTGATCATGAAGCGCCACAACTGCCCCGAAGACGACGCCTTCAAGGCCATGCGCCGCATGGCGATGGATCAGCAAAAGCCGCTGGCCGAGATCGCGCGCAGCATCATTGCCGTTATGGAAATCATCTGATCTGAACACAGTGCCCGCCCCGCCCGCGGCGCACGGTTTGAATCCGACTCAAACATGGGTACCCGCTATGTACAACCTAACACTTCCAAGTCGCCTGCCGGCGCCGGAAAAACCTCACCTGACACTGGGCTTTGTGCCACTGATTGATGCCAGCCCGCTGATCGTGGCGCTGGAGCTGGGATATTTCGAAGCCTGCGGTCTTGATGTCAGCCTGAGCAAGGAAGCCTCCTGGGCCAGCATCCGCGACAAGGTTGAACTGGGCCTGCTCGATGCCGCCCAGATGCCCGCAGGCATTCCGCTGGCCGCCGCCCTGGGGCTGGGCTATGGCCATAATCCGCTGGTATGCACCATGGGGCTGGGCCTTAACGGTAATGCCATTACCCTTAGCGGTGCGCTCTACGAAGCGCTTCAGCAGGCACCCGAGTTTGGTACCAACCCCGCCGCCGCTGGTGCCGCCCTGGCCTGGTACCTGCGTGAAAATCCGCAGGAACGCCCTACCTTCGCCACCGTCTACGCCCACTCGATGCACAGCGTCCTGTTGCGCCACTGGCTTGATGCCTGTGGTATCGATCTGCAACGCATTCGCCAGGTCGTGGTACCTCCACCCCAGATGGTCGATGCCCTCAAGCGCGGCCTGATCGATGCGTTCTGCGCGGGCGAGCCCTGGAACAGCGTTGCCCAGCAACAGCAGGTCGGTCGTGTACTCATTAACGGCCACCAGATCTGGCACAACGCCCCGGACAAGGTGCTGGGCACCACCGCGGCCTGGGCAGAACAGCATCCTGCCAGCCTGCAGCTACTGATCATGGCGCTGCTCAAGGCCTGCGCCTGGCTCGATGCCCCCGCCAATCGCCCGCGAATGCTGGAGATCTTGAGCCAGCCGCAGTATCTGGGCCGCGACCTGATCACCCCGGATCCCGACATTGGCCGGCATCAGTTTTTCGGCAGCGCCGCCAACTTCCCCTGGCAGTCCCAGGCACGCTGGCTGCTCGAACAGATACAGCAGCAGCAATCCAGCCCCCACACCCGCGAAGAACTGGATACCCTGGCCCGCACGACCTATGTCAGCCACGACTTTCGTCTGGCCAGCGCCGCGCTGCAGCTGAACCTGCCACTTGACGACAGCAAGCCCGAAGGATTGCACGACAGCCCCTGGGAGATTGCCGGCCAGCAAGGCCCCTTGCGCCTACCCAGAGACAGGCGCTTCGCACCGCCCACCTGAGCCCGCAGCCAGGCAGGCAGCAAATGAGCAATATAAGTGCACTTATACAGCGCCGCCGCATTGCGGCAGTGCACAATACGTGACACCACAGCAAGGATGAACCATATAGCTCAATAGTTTCAATAACTTAAAAACATGGCACACCTTATGCTTACTACTGAGCAGTATTTTTAAAAGCTGTTTCAGGCAAAGGCGCCTGTAGCGGGACGAGTTATTCGTCCCGTTGCAGGCGCCTTTTTGTTTGCAAAATAAGGAGAGACATCATGACAAGTCAGAATCCCGCAGCTCCGTTCAGTACCCGCCGTACACTGCTCAAACGCGCCATGATGACCGCCGGCGCCCTGTCACTGTCATCACTGATGACCTTCAGCCTGGCCCAGGCGGAGATTGGCCCGCCGGAAAAGGAAGATCTGAAGTTCGGCTTTATCAAACTGACCGACATGGCGCCGCTGGCCATCGCCTATGAAAAGGGCTATTTCGAGGACGAGGGCCTGTTCGTGCAGGTCGAAGCCCAGGCCAACTGGAAAGTCCTGCTCGACCGCGTCATCGACGGCCAGCTCGACGGCGCCCACATGCTGGCGGGCCAGCCACTGGGGGCGACCATTGGCTACGGCACCCAGGCCCATATCATTACCGCCTTCAGCATGGACCTCAACGGCAACGGCATTACCGTCTCCAACGATATCTGGGAGCGCATGAAGCCGAATATCCCCAAGGATGCCGACGGCAGGCCGGTACACCCCATCAAGGCCGACTACCTGAAACCGGTGATTGACGAGTTCAAGGCCGAGGGCAAGCCCTTCAACATGGGCATGGTCTTCCCGGTATCGACCCATAACTATGAGTTGCGCTACTGGCTCGCCGCCGGCGGCATCCACCCCGGCTACTACGCCCCTCACAAGGGCGACACCAGCGGCCAGCTAAATGCCGACGCCCTGCTGTCGGTCACGCCACCGCCACAGATGCCCGCCACTCTGGAAGCCGGCACCATCCATGGCTATTGCGTGGGCGAGCCCTGGAACCAGCAGGCCGTCTTCAAGGGTATCGGTGTCCCCATTATCACCGACTACGAGATCTGGAAAGACAATCCCGAGAAGGTTTTCGGCGTATCCAACGCCTGGGCCGAAGCCAACCCCAACACCCACCTTCGCGTCGTCAAAGCCATGATCCGTGCCGCCAAATGGCTGGATGCCAACGATAACGGCAACCGTCCCGAAGCCGTTGAAATTCTGTCCCGGCCCGAATATGTCGGCGCCGATTACGATGTTATCGCCAACTCCATGACCGGCACCTTTGAATACGAAAAAGGCGACAAGCGCGCCGTACCGGACTTCAACGTTTTCTTCCGCTACAACGCCACCTACCCCTACTACTCGGACGCCATCTGGTACCTGACCCAGATGCGCCGCTGGGGGCAGATCGAAGAGGCCAAGCCGGACAGCTGGTTCATGGACACCGCCAAGAAAGTCTACCGCCCGGATATCTACGCCCAGGCCGCCCAGTCCCTGATTGACGAAGGCAAAATGGACGCATCCGAGTTTCCGGATTTTGACACCGAAGACGGCTACCGCGCCCCCCAGACCCACTTTATCGACGGCATCACCTACGACGGCCATGCCCCCAACGACTACCTGAAGAAATTCGGTATCGGCCTCAAGGGCGACGACAAGATCTGAATCCAACCGGCGCAGGCAAGCTGCCTGCGCCCCGTCGTGGAGCCTGCAACATGAACACGCAAAGTACCCGGAGCACCCCCGCCTTGTTGAACATCGGCCGACTGCAGCTGCCGCTGCGCACACCCAGCGCCGACAGCATGACTCGCATCGCCCGCGCCCTGCTGCTGCCACTGATCGGCCTGCTGGTCTTTCTGTTCGCCTGGCATATCGCCGCGCGCAATATCGATACCTCCCTGGGCAAGTTCCCGGGCCCGGCCCAGGTTTATGAGCAGACCCAGGGCCTGATCGCCGATCACAACCGCGAGCGCGGCCGCGAGGCCGCCTTTATGGAGCGTCAGGAGAAGCGCAATGCCGCGATACTGGCCAAAAACCCGGACGCAGAGGTACGGATACGGGACTACACCGGCAAGCCGACCTTTGTCGACCAGATCGGCACAAGCCTGTTCACCGTACTGGCGGGCTTTGCCTTCGCCAGCCTGATCGCCATCCCGCTGGGCATCCTTATCGGCCTTAACGGCACCCTGTATGCCGCGCTGAACCCGCTGATCCAGCTGTTCAAGCCGGTATCCCCCCTGGCCTGGCTGCCACTGGTCACCATGGTGGTCAGCGCCCTCTATGTCTCCGATGATCCGATGTTCGCCAAATCCTTTATCACCTCGCTGATCACCGTGTCCCTGTGCAGCCTGTGGCCCACCCTGATCAATACCGCTGTGGGTGTTTCGAGCATCAGCCAGGATCTGAAAAACGTCAGCAAGGTACTGCGCCTGCCGTTCATGACCCATGTCATCAAGATCGCCATTCCGGCATCTATTCCGGCCATGTTTACCGGCCTGCGCCTCTCGCTGGGCATCGCCTGGATGGTGCTGATCGCCGCCGAAATGCTGGCGCAGAACCCGGGGCTTGGAAAATTTGTCTGGGACGAATTCCAGAACGGCAGCTCCGACTCCCTTGGCCGCATCATGGTCGCCGTACTGGTGATCGGCGTCATCGGCTTTATGCTCGACCGCGCCATGCTGCTGCTGCAGAGCTACATGTCCTGGGACAAGAACGCCGTCGTGCGCTAACCCCCGCCAACCAAGGAGCAACCCCATGACTCATCTGGAACTTACCGGCGTGGCGATCGACTTTCCGACTCCCCGCGGCCCCTTTCGCGCCCTGGATGGCGTGAATCTGAAAATAAGCCAGGGCGAATTCGTCTCCCTGATCGGCCATTCCGGCTGTGGCAAGTCCACGGTACTCAATCTGGTGGCAGGGCTGTACGAGGCCACCGAAGGCGGCGTGGTACTGGATGGCAAGGAAGTACGTGAACCCGGCCCCGAACGGGCGGTGGTGTTCCAGAACCACTCCCTGCTGCCCTGGCTCAGCGCCTACGAGAACGTCGAGCTGGCGGTCAGGCAGGTGTTTCGCCACAGCAAATCCAAAGCGGAAATGAAGGACTGGATCGAGCACAACTTGGAGCTGGTGCACATGAGCCACGCCCTGCACAAGCGCCCCGACGAAATATCCGGCGGCATGAAACAGCGCGTCGGCATCGCCCGGGCCCTGGCCATGCAGCCCAAGGTCTTGCTGATGGATGAGCCCTTCGGTGCTCTGGATGCCCTGACCCGTGCGCACCTGCAAGACTCCCTGATGGAAATCCAGGCGCGTCTCAACAATACCGTCATCATGATCACCCACGATGTTGACGAAGCCGTGTTGCTGTCCGATCGCATCGTCATGATGACCAATGGCCCGGCCGCGACCGTGGGCGAAATTCTGACAATCGATCTCGAGCGCCCCCGCAACCGCATCGCCCTGGCCGACGATGTCCGCTACAACCACTACCGCCACGAAGTATTGAGCTTTCTGTACGAAAAGCAGCACAAACCGGACGACAACGACAGCCAGGACACACCGAGCAAGAAATCCACTACGACAAAGACAGAAAGTTCAGGACTGGCACAGGACGTGCATTCATCCAACTCATCAACAGGAGAATCGACAGCGCCCGCTGCCGCCTGACCCCGGCAACGACGCTGCGGGCCCGGAACCGGGCAAAAAAGCGCCTCCTGACGCACCGAAACAAAGCCCCAAAACGGGCACATGCACCAAATTTGAACAATGGCGTTCAAGCGATCCCGGCAACGGGGCCGTTGAACGCCATTTTTTTTGCACTTTGCTGGCCCAGTAGTGGATATAAAAACTATGACTGATCACACCAAGCTCAACCTGTTTGCCTTTACCGGCAAAATGAAGATCCTGCACATGAGCTGGATCGCCTTCTTTCTGACGTTCTTCGTCTGGTTCAACTTCGCTCCCCTGCTGGGCGTAATCAAAACCTCCCTGGGACTGACCAGCGACGAAATCAAGACCCTGCTGATCCTCAACGTCGCCCTGACCATTCCGGCCCGGGTACTGATCGGCATGCTCACGGACAAGTACGGTCCGCGCAATGTCTATGCAGCGCTGCTGTTTTTCTGCAGCCTGCCCTGCTTCATGTTCGCCCTGGCGCAGGACTTTACCCAGGCCGCGATCGCCCGCTTCCTGCTGGGCTTTATCGGCGCCGGCTTTGTCGTGGGCATCCGCATGGTCAGCGAGTGGTTCCCGGCCAACGAGCTGGGTACGGCTGAAGGCATCTATGGTGGCTGGGGCAATTTTGGTTCTGCCGCCGCCGCCATGCTGCTGCCGACCCTGGCCCTGATGTTCGGCGGTGATGATGGCTGGCGCTACGCTGTCGGCATTACCGGCCTGCTGTGCCTGATCTTCAGCGTTGTCTGGTACTTCAATGTCTCCGACACCCCCAAGGGCTCGACCTACTTCAAGCCCAAGCGCATTGGCGGCCTGGAAGTCACCAGCAAGGGCGATTTCGTCTTTCTGCTGATCATGAAGCTCCCGCTGTATGCCGCCCTGGCCCTGCTGTGCTGGAAGCTGTCGCCCAATGGCGTTGCCATTCTGGGCAGCACCGCGGCCCTGTGCATCTACATCGGCCTGGCCATCTTCTTTATCTACGACTGCTACAGTGCCTATCGCGTCAACCGCGAAATCTTCATCCATCCGGTGCCGGAAATGCACCGTTACAAGTTCAAGCAGGTGGCGGTACTTAACGTGCTCTACTTCGCCACCTTCGGTTCCGAGCTGGCCGTCGTGTCCATGCTGCCGCTGTTCTTTGCCGACGTGTTCGAACTGGATATGGTCTATGCCGGCCTGCTTGCCTCGGGTTATGCTTTCATGAACCTGATGTCCCGCCCGGCCGGTGGCCTGATCAGTGACCGCTGCGGTCGCAAGTCCACCCTGCTGGTTCTGACCGCGGGTCTGGCGGTGGGCTACGGTGTCATGTCCGTCATCGACAGCAGCTGGCCGCTGGCACTGGCCGTGATCGCCGCCATGGCCTGCTCCTTCTTCGTCCAGGCCGGTGAAGGCGCCGTCTTCGCCGTGGTGCCGCTTATCAAGCGCCGTCTTACCGGCCAGGTCGCGGGCATGACCGGTGCCTACGGTAACGTCGGTGCGGTGTTTTACCTGACGATACTGTCCATGGTCAGCTACCAGACGTTCTTCATGGTTATTGCAGCTACCGCCGTACTCGGCTTCATCGCCCTGCTGCTGCTGGAAGAGCCCAAAGGCCACATGGCTGAAGTCAATGCCGATGGCAGTGTCGAGCTGATCAACGTCTCCTGATCGGCATCTTTTGATCCGAGTCGCTTTACCAAAGCGACCGCAGGACGCACCCGGGGGCGCAGCCGCAAGGCTTCGCCCCCTTTTGAGGCTTTGGAGCCACAATGATGAACCCGCCCAAGAGCGCCGCCGCCAAGCTGAAAGTCCGTTTCGGTGGCCAGTCGATTGCCGGTATCAAGCCGCACAATCAGGATGCGTTTGCCGCCCACGCCCCGGATGATCAGGCCCTGCTGCTCAAGGGTGCAGCGGCGGTCATTGCCGATGGCGTCAGCAGCTGCGCCGATTCCCATATCGCCAGTCAGACCGCGGTCACCAGCTTCATTACCGACTATTTCAGCACCCCTGACAGCTGGAGCACACGCCATGCCGCGGCCCGGGTGGTATCAAGCCTCAACAGCTGGCTGTACCAGCAGAACGCCAGCCGGCTGGGTCACGACGACAGCATGCTGTGCACCTTCTCGGCGGTGATTTTCAAGTCCAACACGCTGCACTGCTTCCATGTCGGCGACAGCCGTATCTGGCATTGTCGCGGCACCGAGATGGAACAGCTGACCCGCGACCATGTACACGTCGAACGCGGCCGCAATCTTCTGTCCCGGGCATTCGGAGCAGACCAGCATCTGGAGCTGGATTACCTTACCCGGACGCTGGAGCCCGGCGATCGCATCCTGCTCACCACGGACGGCGTGCATGAGCACCTGACACGCAGCCAGCTTGGCCAGTTACTAAGCCGTCATCCCGCCGACCCGGTAGCCGCCAGTGCGTTGCTGATCGAGCACGCCATGGCAGCCGGCAGCGATGACAATCTCACCGCCCTGCTGATCGAGGTCGATGAGCTGCCACTGGAAACCCCGGACGAAAACTACCAGCGCCTCAGCGCCCTGCCTATCCCGCCGGTGCTGAGTGTGGGAAACCGCATCGACGACTACGAAGTGCTGGACGTTATTTTCAGCGGCACCCGCAGCCACATGTACCGTGTCAAGGATCTGGCCAGCGGCCAGCTCTATGTACTCAAGGCGCCCTCCGAGAATTTCAGCGAGGACAGCCTCTACCTGGATGGCTTCATGCGCGAGGAATGGGTCGGACGCCGGCTGGATCACCCCAACGTGATGAAAACGTTCGCTCCGCCGCGCCCCAAGCGCCTGCTGTACTACCTGGGCGAATACATCGAAGGCCAGAACCTGCGCCAGTGGATGCAGGACAATCCCCAGCCGCCACTGGACCAGGTACGAGACCTGATGCGCCAGCTGATTTCGGGACTGCGCGCCTTTCAGCGGGCAGAGATGGTCCACCAGGATCTCAAGCCCGAAAACATCATGATCGACCGCGATGGCCGTGTGCGCATCCTGGATTTCGGCACCGTACGCATCGCCGGCATCGAGGAAATGGGCTCGCCACTGGACAAATCCATTCCCCAGGGCTCGGTCAACTATGTGGCACCGGAATACCTGATGGGCCAGCAAGGCAGCTTTCGTGCCGACCTGTTTTCGCTCGCGGTGATTTGCTATGAAATGATCACGGGACAGCTGCCCTATGCGGAACCCTCCACCAAGCGCTACCGCATAGAGCACTATGGCGAACTGCACTACATTCCAGCCCTCAAGCACCGCAAGGACCTGCCCTTCTGGATGGAAGGCTGCCTGCGCAAGGCGCTGCAACCCAACCCCATTCACCGCTATAGCTCGTACTCCGAATTCCTGCACGACCTGACCACACCCAACAGTCAGCTCGAGGCCCGGGTACGGGACCAGCCCCTGATGACCCGCAACCCCCTGCTGGGCTGGCAGCTCATCGCCGCAGTACTGCTGCTCATCAACCTGCTGCAGGCATTGCTGTAATAATGGAGGGCCAGGTCCAGCGCATGTCCGCAAGAACACCGATAGCTCGCTCTTTAGCGGCAGAATTCCTGCACGACCTGACCACCCCCAACAGTCAGCTCGAGGCCCGGGTACGAGACCAGCCCCTGATGACCCGCAACCCGCTGCTGGGCTGGCAGCTCATCGCCGCGGTACTGCTGCTGATCAACCTGCTGCAGGCATTGCTGTCATCGTGACGCCAACCCTGGTCTATGCCTGTACAAACCGCCGACCACAGCGCACCTTTCGCACCAAAATCAGGCACCAATAGCGCGCACGCACCCTATACGGTGCATTAACGCACGGGTGCCGGGGTCCTAAAACCCCTTTACAGCATTGAAAAATAGCATTTTTTAATTGTTGGCATGACTCATGCTTGTTAGTTAAACAACAAAGCGACGGATTCCGCGGAATCCACTGAACAAAGGCGTTCATCCCCGTACTAGTGCGCACGGGAGATGAACGCCTTTTTTTTGTCGAATACTTTTTTGGTGAATAGAGACAACGGGGCCCGGGACGAATGGAACGACAGCATCTGGTCATTATCGGTAACGGCATGGCAACCAGTCGTCTGCTCGACGAGCTTCACAGCCGTGACGCCAGTGCCTACCAGATTACGGTGTTCGGCGACGAGCCCGGTGGCGCCTACAACCGGATCCAGCTGTCCCCTCTGCTGGCCGGCGAGACCGATCGCAAATCCATCCAGCTGAAAAGCAGCCTCTGGTACAGGAACCACGGCATCCGGCTGCACAGCAATGATGCCGTCATCGCGATTGACCGCGAACAGCAAACAGTGACCAGCCAGGCCGGCCTGCGCTGCCACTACGACCAGTTGATTCTGGCCACCGGTTCGCGCCCGGCCAAGATCCCCGCCGGCAACCAGGCACTCGCCGGCATCTTCGATTTTCGCACCGAGCAGGATGTCGAGCGCATCCTGAGCCGCAGCAGCCAGAGCCGGGCCGCTCTGGTAATCGGCGGCGGCCTGCTGGGCCTGGAAGCCGCCCATGCACTGGCCAGGAAGGGTCTGGGCGTGACCCTGATTCACCGCGGCGACTGGCTGATGAATCGCCAGCTCGATCCAGAGGCCGGCGAGCTCCTGCGGGCCGAACTCGCCCAGCGTGGTATTCAGTTTGTACTGGGGGATGAAGTCAGCCATTTCGAGGGCAGCGAGCAGCTCACCGGCGCCGTGCTGAAAAGCGGTCAGCGCCTTGACGCCCAGCTCGCGATCATCGCCACCGGCATTACCCCAAACAGCGCACTGGCGCGCGACGCAGGCCTGGACTGTGGCCGCGGCCTGCGGGTAGATGATCTGCTGCGCAGCAGCGATACCCGCATCAGCGCCCTGGGGGAATGCATAGAGCACCGTGGACGGACCTTCGGACTGGTCGCACCGATCTGGGAGCAGGCTCGCCTGCTGGCAGATCGACTGGTCCGGGGTCTGGCCACTCCTTATCGTGATGCACCGGTACCCACCAAGCTCAAGGTATCGGGCATCAACCTGTTTAGCGCAGGCGAATACCTCGACGCGCCACAACTGCAAAGCCTGACTCTGGGTGACCGCCAGAGCGGCGTCTACCGCAAGCTACTGCTGCGAGACAACCGCCTGGTAGGTGCCGTGCTCTACGGCGATGTGCAGGATGGCCAGTGGTACTTCGAACTGATGCAAGGCCAGCAGGAACTGGGCGATCTGCTGCCACAACTGATTTTTGGCCGCGCCTGCTGCCTGGACGACAACCCGGACGTGCCGGCCACGGCCGCCCCCGCCATTACCCAAGAAATAGCCGTATGAACACCGAACTCAAATCTGCAGGTCGATCCAGCCGTACTCGATCCCTGCCTGCCCCAGAATCCGTAACGGGAGTAACCCCATGAACAAAACTAAACTGGTCCTGATCGGCAATGGCATGGTCGGTCATCAATTTCTTGCCAGCCTCGCCGAAAGTGGCGCGTCTGAACGCTTTGAGGTCACCGTGTTCTGCGAAGAGCCGCGCCTGGCCTATGACCGCGTCCAGCTGAGCGCCTACTTCTCCGGCAAGACCGCTGAAGACCTGGCCATGGGCCAGCCGGCACAGTATGCCGACTGGGGCTACACCGTACGCCTGAACGAAAAAGTCGTCTCCATCGATCGCGAGAAGCAGACCGTCACCAGCAACACCGGCGATGTCCTCGGCTACGACCAGATCATTATGGCCACCGGTTCCTTTCCCTTCGTGCCGCCGGTACCGGGACATGACCGCGAAGACTGCCTGGTGTACCGCACCATCGAAGACCTCGAAGCCATCACCGCCAGCGCCGCCAAGGGCCGCAGCGGTGTGGTCGTCGGCGGCGGCCTGCTGGGGCTGGAAGCGGCCAAGGCACTGCGTGACCTCGGCCTTGAAACCCATGTGGTCGAATTTGCTCCGCGCCTGATGGCGGTACAGCTGGATGATGCCGGCGGCAAGGTGCTGCGCGACAAGATTGAAGAGCTGGGCGTGCAGGTGCATACCGGCAAGAACACCCAGCAGATCGTCGACGGCGAGAATGCCGTGCACCGCATGGAGTTTGCCGACGGCGAAGTGCTGGAAACCGACGTCATCCTGTTTTCGGCCGGTATTCGCCCCCGTGACGAACTGGCTCGCAGCTGTGGCCTGGACGTCGGCGAGCGCGGCGGCATCGTCATCGACAACGACTGCCGCACCTCGGACAAGAACATCTTCGCCATCGGCGAATGTGCCCTCTGGAACGGTCGCATCTTCGGCCTGGTGGCACCGGGCTATAACATGGCCAAGGTGGCGGTTGCCAGGCTGCTGGGCGAGGACAAGCAGTTCCTCGGCGCCGACATGAGCACCAAGCTCAAGCTCATGGGCGTGGATGTGGCTAGCATCGGTGATGCCCACGGCCATACACCGGGTGCCCGCAACTACACCTACCTGGACGAAGCCTGCGGCGTCTACAAGAAGATCGTCGTCAACGAAAGTGGCAAGCAACTGCTGGGCGCCATCCTGGTGGGTGATGCCGAGGACTACGGCACCCTGCTGCAGTACGCCCTGAACGGTATCGAGTTGCCGGAGTTCCCGGACAGCCTGATCCTGCCCCAGCGCGGCGGCGACGGCAAACCGGCGGGCCTGGGCGTAGCTGCCCTGCCGGAAACCGCCCAAATCTGCTCCTGCCACGATGTCTCCAAGGGCGACGTCTGCCAGGCCATCGACGGTGGCGCCGCAACCCTGGGTGACGTAAAAGCCTGCACCAAGGCCGCCACCGGTTGTGGTGGCTGTTCCGCCCTGCTCACCAACCTGGTGAACCACGAGCTGGAAAGCCGCGGTGTGGAAGTCAACCGCAACCTGTGCGAACACTTCGACTACACCCGTCAGGAACTCTACCACCTGGTGCGCGTGGACCAGATCAAGTCCTTCGACGAACTGCTGCACAAGCATGGCCGCGGCAAGGGCTGCGAGATCTGCAAACCCACCGCCGCCTCCATTCTGGCGTCGTGCTGGAACGAGTTTGTGCTGAAAAAGCCCCATGTCGGTCTGCAGGACACCAATGATACTTTCCTGGCCAACATGCAGAAGGACGGAACCTACTCCGTCGTGCCCCGGGTTGCCGGTGGCGAAATCACCCCCGACAAACTGATTGTACTGGGACAGGTCGCCAAGCAGTTCAACCTCTACACCAAGGTCACCGGCGGTCAGCGTATCGACCTGTTCGGCGCCCGCCTGGAAGAACTGCCCGAGATCTGGCGCATCCTGGTGGATGCCGGCTTTGAAACCGGTCATGCCTACGGCAAGTCCCTGCGTACCGTAAAATCCTGCGTCGGCAGCACCTGGTGCCGCTACGGCGTCGACGACAGTGTCGGCCTGGCCATCGAAGTCGAGAACCGCTACAAGGGCCTGCGCTCGCCGCACAAGATCAAGTTCGCCGTATCTGGCTGTACCCGCGAATGTGCCGAAGCCCAGAGCAAGGACGTGGG
>JBFGZM010000054.1:0-13757 GCA_041586815.1 Marinobacterium sp.
TCCCGCCGCTTTCGCGCCTTATTGCAGCCTGGGGCAGAGCCTCAGGGATGTGGTGCGGCTGCACAAAAAGGATTGGGCCGAAGTGGAACGGCTGTTACCGCAGCTGGGCCTTTCGCGAGGTCTGCTGGAGCGCAGGCCGCAGGAGGTATCGGGTGGCGAGCTGCAACGGCTGGCAATCCTGCGCATCCTGCTGCTGGATCCGGTGTTGCTGTTTGCCGATGAGCCCACCTCCCGCCTGGACCTGGTGACCCAGCAGCAGACGATTAAGCTGCTGACCGATCTGGCCCGGGATCGGGGCTGTGCCCTGCTGCTGGTGAGTCACGAAGCCGAGCTGGTCAGCAAGGTGGCCGACCGCACCCTGAGGCTGGGGTAGGACGGCGGGTTAAAGCGTGCCCGGCTGTATGTAGCCAGTTACTGAAAGCTTGGGGGCGGCGACGTTCGGGATGATGGCCTGAACCCGGACCAGTCCGTCAATCCGGATCTGAAGTACAGCGATTACCTGCGCCGCAAGGGCTATGAGGGCAAGAACCCCTGGCACGATTACGCCAACCCGGCACTGGCGCAAGACGGCGAAGTCGTCAGTGGCTGGTACAGGCGCAACAGTCATCTGGCTGCCCGGGTACGTAGAGGAAAATTCTGAAACCGCCTACAGTACCCGGCGCGCCATGGAATTTATCGACTGCCGGGCCTGGACACTTCAGAACCTGCCGCTAATCAAGGGACTGGGTGTTGCGGGCTTTATGAGGCTGCCCTCCAAGGACACCCGCTTTTTTACCCATATCGAGCGCCTCCCGGAGCGGTACTATCCCCGTAACCCGCGTAGCGCCTGATGAGCGCCTCGGGCGCGCTCGCCCGGTTGCATTCTGAATGGAACGCGGCGGTTTTGTGGGTTGGTGTGGAATAACTGAGCCTCAGCATGAGTGGCAAAGACTACGGAACGACTACGCTGATTTTTTTTTCACGGCCTGAACGTTGAAGCTGTCGGCGGCGAGCCTTTTCGGAAAGCGAAAGCGACCGCTATCCCATATTTGAGTACCTTGCACGGCAGTACAACCGACAGCACCGCCATGCGCGCTTGGCGTACGGCGGTGCAAAGAGGCACTGGGTTTATTGCCCGGGTGAGTTAACGCGTGCTCAGTTCCTTTTCGACATCAATACCGATCTCACGGTAGTAACGCTCAGCCCCCGGGTGCAGTGGCAAATTGAGGTCTACAAAAGCATTTTCCAGGGTGATATTGCCCAGTAATTTGGTCTGTGCTGCTCGCTGGTCAATATTCTCCCAGAAGGCTTTTGTCATTTTATAAACGGTATCTTCCGATACATCCTGATTGGTGACGATACCGACGGTGACGGTCACGGTATTAATATCCCCGGCAGTGACCTGATTCTCTCCATAAACGCCGGCGGCGATTTTGCCCAGCCGGTACCCGGGGCGCTGGATCAGTGCCTGCAGTGTGCTGTTATTACTGGTGTCCTCGGGAAGCCCCAGCAACCTGATGCTGTTTGTCATTACCACCTGGCTCATGACCGGGCTCGGTGGCAGGGTGGGGTTGAAGTAGACGTCGATATGGCCGTCCTGAAAGCTTTGTGCGGCGGCATCCCAGCCCAGGCTGACGACCTTGTAGTCTTCGTCAGGCTTGAATCCTGTCATGGCCTCGATGATCATGCGTGACGTCTGATAGGCAACGCCCCCTGGAGGCCCGAGGAACACGCGCTTGTCTTTCAGGTCCTTGAATTCTGTGATGCCTGAGTCGGCGAAGGTCGCTACATGGTAGTAGCCCATCGGGAAGTTGAAGATCGCCCGCAGTTTTTCTGACTGTTTGCCGACTCCCTTGGCCTTGGCGAAGGGGCCTGTTTCAGTCTGCATCAAATGATGCAGGCTGGGCGAAGACATAAAAAACTGCGATTTGTCCATGGCCGTTTCAACAGCATGGCGAGTCGCCGCGCCGGTGGCGTTCACCTGAATACTGTATTCCGGCAGTTTCTCATTGATGATATTGGCAAAGGTGTTCATTACCACATAGGGTGAAGTACCGGGCCCGAGCGTAGACATCCGCAGGTTCTCGGCCGCGCTGGCCTGGGTTGAAACCGCGAGTGACATCGCCAGAGTTGCCGCGAAACCGAGAGTCTTCTTGTAAAGAGTGTTACGCATGCTGTTTCCTTCTTTTTATCGTCGTGATGCTGGTTGCATCAGTATTTTTACAAGGGGCGAGCAGGTGCCCGCCTTTTTCCATTTCGATGGGGCGATTCAGGCTTTTTTCGCCTGAGGCAGCGAACGGTTAGCTGCCGTGCGTCGAATGCGGTAAAGCACCTCGACGCTCAGGCCCAGCGCCAGCGTGCCGATCTGCAGGCCCAGCATGGGCAAGATCAGGCAAACGGCGCCGGCAATACTGAACAGTGTCCAGAGAGTGCCCCGTCCCGCCATGGCCGCCAGCATCCAGATTGCAAATCCCAGGCGTAGCATGATCCAGCAGAACTCGGTGATCGAGAAGTCGGCGATCAGCAGTATTGACGGGTTAAAGGCGAAGGCGAAGGGCACCAGAAAACCGATCAGCGCCAGGCGAACCGCTGTAAGGCTGATGCCCATCGGGTTGGCCTGGGCGATCGAGGCCGCGGCAAAGGCTGCCAGGGCTACCGGGGGCGTTATCGCCGACATGACAGCGAAGTACACCACGAACAGGTGCGCCGCCACTGTTGGCACGCCAAGCGCTTCGACCGCAGGCCCCATCACCAGAATGATGATCAGGTAAGCCGGTACCGTTGGCATGCCCATACCCATGACCAGGCAGGCGAGTGCCATCAACAGCAAGGACATGAGCAGGGAGCCATCGGACAGGGTTTGAGCCAGGGCGGCGAAGCGCAGACCCAGGCCGGTGAGGTTCATAACGCCGACAATGATGCCCACGGCACCGACAGCGACCAGGATAGTGGCGCTGGCGGATGCGGCACTGGATACCGCGTTGCGAAGGGTCGTCAGTGAACGCACCTTGGGGTTGATGCCAAGGCCCAGGACCAGGGCGATGACGGTTGCCCAGAATCCCGCCAGGGCCGGTGATTTACCGTCCATGAGCATGGCGACAATAATGACCAGCGGTACCGCGAAGATGGACAGCATCAGCCAGTCGTGGCGGGTCATGCGTGGCAGCGAGTCGCGGTCCGGGCGCTCGATGCCGACACGGCGCGCTTCGGCAGAAATACAGGCGAAGAGGCTGCCGTAGTAGAGCAGTGCCGGAATCAGGGCGGCCAGGCATATATGCAGGTACGGAATGCCGGTCAGATCGGACATGATAAAGGCCACTGCACCCATGATGGGGGGCATGATCTGCCCGCCGCTGGACGCCGCCGTTTCCACGGCACCGGCAAAGCGGGCTGAAAAGCCGCTGCGCTTGATCATTGGAATGGTTACCACACCGGTGCCCACCACGTTGGCGACTGCAGAACCAGACACCGAACCAAAGAGTGCACTCGCCAGGACCGCTGCGTGGGCCGAGCCACCGCGCAGCCAGCCAAGACTGCGCATGGCCAGCTTGAGGAGGACTTCACCGGCGCCCAGCACTTCCAGCAGCGCACCAAAGATAATGAAGATGATAATGGTGCTAACGACCACGGCCAGGGGGCGGCCGAAAACGCCGTCGAAACTGTACCAGAGGGTAAATGTCATGTCGGGCCAGCTAACGCCGGTATGGCTTAGAATGCCGCCGAGCTGCTCTCCGTAAAGACCGTAACCAATCGCCGTGAGGCAGACCAGTACCAGCGGCAGACCCACCTTGCGGCGCGCCATTTCCAGCACCACGATCAGGGCGCCGATGCCGAGCCAGACGTCCAGTGGTTCGAGAAAGTAGAGGCCGGTCTCCAGAGCTTCGGCGATGAGCGCGTAGCGCGCCAGGGCGGCCAGCAGCAGGGCACAGAGCGCAATATCCACGATCAGCTTGATGGGTGTCGTTGCAGGCCCCGGGCGGCTCAGCAGCAGCAGAATACCCAACGCAAGACCACCGACCCTGACCAGGGTATCGTCGTAGATACCGAAGCGGGCGGTATAGAAAGTGCCGACGATCAGAATGGTCGCCAGCAGCAGGAACAGGGCATGGCGCAGTAACCGGGCCCAACGCAGTAAAGTCGTGTCTGGATTTATCATTATCATTAGGCAACCTTTACGCAACAGACGAGCTTGAGTGATATACCGCTTCACTCTAGGGGCTTGAGGTAAACTTTTACAGACGGGTTTTCACCAGGTGAAAAGAGGGCGTATGTCCCCTAATCAGTAAAGACCATTCTGTTCAAACAGCTCTGCCAGCCTGTCTGCATCGGGTTTGAGCTGCCGGTAGAAGCTGTCTTCAATGTCGACATCGGTGGAGGCCGATTTCATCCAGACGAATGAAAGACAGGCCTGAATGTCATCCCGCACAATAATCGGTAATGCAATGGCGCTGAACTCTTCCAGGGTGTCGGCGGGCAAACTCATGAGACTGGGATCGCGTACGCCATAGCCGCGCTCACGTACCTCCTGCAGGATCCGTTCGATGGCGCTGATGTCTGCGGCCAGTCGGCCTTCCTCGCCACCCTGTTCTCGCAGGCGACTGAGGATAGAGTCCCGCCGGCGTGGATCGCAGTAGGCGAGGTAGGTGCGCCCGATGGCGGACTTGATCATGCTGGGTTTGTAGCCGATTACCTCCCGGTTCAGCACAAAAGGACTGCGTGAGCGCGAGGTTTCTATAATTGCCATGCCTTCGCCGTCAAAGACAGATATATCGCAGGGCCAGTGCAGGTGTTGCTGCAGTCGTTCCAGCACGGGGGCTGCAACCTGGGCGATGGCGTCGTGGATATGCACCTGCTCCGCGAGTTCATGCAGTTTGTATGCCAGGCGATAAAGGCGATCGCCCATGCCCCTGAATATCCAGCCTTCCTGTTCGAGGGTGGCCAGAATGCGCAGCAGGGTGGCCCGGTCAATGCCCGTAGCCTGGTGCAAGTCGCCAAGGCTGACGGGGCCTGATGCCGCGTCTATCGCGTTGACTACGGTCAGGCCCCGGGCCAGTGCACGTATCTGTTTCGTCATTTGCAGACCTCCAGGATTTTACCTGGTGAAATGTTGGATTGTGTCATCACGCCTGTCAATGGAAAGTAGCTTAACGATTAGACCGGTGCTCTGTATCTGCACAGGTGTCGAACAGAGTTATCTGGAAGGTTGATATATGGCTAAGAAACCCAACATTTTGTTTATCATGGCTGATCAGCTGCGGGCAGATTATCTGGGCTGCAACGGTCATCCAACGATCAAGACGCCCAATATTGATGCGCTGGCCGCGCGGGGCGTCAATTTTACCCGCGCCTATTGCCAGGCCCCTGTGTGCGGGCCCTCACGCATGTCCTTTTACACCGGCCGCTACGCCTCAAGCCACGGTGCCAGCTATAACAACGTACCGTTGCGCATCGGCGAAAGAACCCTGGGCGACTACCTGAGGCCCGAAGGTTACCGCGTGGCGCTGGTAGGGAAAACCCATATGCGACGCGACGACGAGGGCATGCAACGCCTGGGTATCGATGTGCAATCGTCCCGGGGTGTTCTGGTCAGTGAGTGTGGCTTCGAGCCCTTTGAACGGGATGATGGCCTGCACCCGGACCAGTCCGTCAATCCGGATCTGAAGTACAACGATTACCTGCGCAGCAAGGGCTACGAGGGCAAGAATCCCTGGCACGATTATGCCAACTCGGCATTGGGGGAGAATGGCGAAGTCGTCAGCGGCTGGTACATGCGCAACAGCCACCTTGCTGCCCGGGTACGGGAGGAGGATTCGGAAACCGCCTACAGTACACGACGCGCCATGGAGTTTATCGAGCAATCCAAGGGCAGTCCCTGGTGCCTGCATCTGAGCTACATCAAACCGCACTGGCCCTACATGGCGCCCGCGCCTTATCACCAGATGTATGGCAAGGACGATATCCTGCCGGTGGTACGCAGCGAACAGGAACGAGCGCAGCCGCACCCGGTGGTGGGCGCCTTTATGGGCCATCCCGAATCCACCGCCTTTGCCCAGGACGAAGTCCGGGAACGGGTGATCCCGACCTACATGGGGCTTATTACTCAGCTGGATGATTATATTGGCAGGCTGATGGCGTTCCTGAAGCAGCAGGGTGAACTCGACAATACACTGATCGTGCTGACATCCGACCATGGTGACTACCTGGGCGATCACTGGCTGGGCGAGAAAGAACTTTTCCATGAGGCCAGTGCGCGGATTCCGATGATTCTGGTCGATCCGCGGCCAGAGGCCGATACAACCCGCGGTGTTCGCTCAGACCGGCTGGTTGAAGCAATTGACCTGGTGCCGACCTTTGTGGAGTTTGCCGGAGGTGGCGGCTTCGAGCATGTGCTGGAAGGCCGCTCGCTGCTACCGCTGATACGGGGCGAATCCGCTGCCCAGTGGCGTACCCATGCCTTTAGTGAAGCCGATTATGCATGGCGCCCGGCACGCACAGACCTGGGGCTGGCTGCAGATGAGGCCAGGGCTTTCATGGTGACCGACGGCCGCTGGAAGTATGTGCACTATGAGCACTTCAGCCCGCAGTTGTTTGATCTTGCCGCTGACCCTGGCGAACTGTACGACCTTGCGAGCGACCCGGAATACGCCGAGGTGTGCAAGGAACTGGCTGAGGTGCTGTATCGCTGGTTCCGTGAACGCAAGATGCGCATTACTGTCAGTAACAGCCAGGTTGCAGCCAGCACGGGCTCCGCCCACAAGCGCGGTTACCTGTTCGGGCTTTGGTAACCCTGGCCAGTCGGATTTAATCCGGCGCGTTGTCTCCAAAAGGCCGGCACTCTGTGTCCGGCCTTTTGCATTCTTCCGGTTTACAGGCAGGGGTGTATGGCCCTGTGCCAGGCCTTGCCTGGCGCATGAATAAAGCGGGTACCAGTCGGATATTCTTTTAGTTGATCTAATCAACCATTGCCGTTATGGTTGACTCTATCAACAAAGTGGCGGTGAGTCCCATGTCAGACAGTCCTATCGGTGAAGCCCTGCATCAGTTGCTCCATGCCTACAAACGGGCGCTGCAGCAGTCCTACCAGGCCCGTGGCATTGACTTTGGCATCGGTCATATTCGTTCGCTCAAGGTAATTAATGCTCACCAGGCAACTCCGGCGTCCCCCTGTACCGCACGGCAGATCGTTGCCCGGTTGCAGCGTGACAAGGCCCAGATTGCCCGTCTGGTGAAAGATCTGCTGGCGGCAGAACTGATCGACAAGCACGACAATCCTGAAGACAGGCGCAGCCAGATCCTGCGCCTGACCCCGGTGGGCGAGGCGATGCTCGCGCGGATCCAGGAGGCGGAGCAGCATGCGAGCCTGCGCATGGCCAGAGGACTGAGCCAGGACGAGATGCATGCTTTTGTCCGCCTGGCCAAAAGCATGACCGGCAACCTCAAACCCTGATTATTCCCGGTGTGCGACTGATCCTGTTGCGCCCAACATTTTTTGGAGACTCCATGAACCGGTCCGCACCACGCGAATTGACCCTGCTTCGCAAGCAACAGATCACTCCCAATATGCTGCGCCTGACACTCGGTGGCAGCGGAATGTCGGGGTTTCCGGCTGATCAGGCCAGCGCCTACGTCAAGCTGGTATTCCCAGCACAGGGTGAGGCCCGGTCGGTAATGCGTACCTATACGGTACGGGCACAGCGTGAGGGTGAAATTGATATTGATTTCGTGGTGCATCAGGATGCCGGCCCTGCGTCACGCTGGGCACAGTACGCCCAGGCAGGTGACAGTATTCTGGTGGGCGGCCCCGGCCCCAAGAAGATGGTGGATAGCAGCGCCGACTGGTTCCTGCTGGTTGGTGACATGACGGCATTGCCGGCCCTTAGCGTGAATCTGGAGCAACTGCCGCACAACGCCAGAGGCTATGCCGTGATCGAAATTCTGGATCAGGCCGATAAGCAGTTGCTGGACGCTCCTGACAATATCGATATCCACTGGGTGCTGAATCCCCATCCCGGGACGTCCGACAACAGCTTGCTCGACAGGGTGCAGGAACTGCCCTGGCTTGAGGGGCGCCCCGGAGTCTGGTGTGCCTGTGAGTTTTCCAGCATGCGCCGGCTGCGTGAGCACCTGCGTGCCCGGCCGGAACTCGACCGGAGCAACCTTTACATTTCCAGCTACTGGAAGCTGGGGGTTGGCGAGGAAGCACACAAGGTGCTGAAACAGGCTGAGGGCTGATGAACAGGTTTACTCTGCATCCAGCCGAGCCCAGCTTGGCTTACGGGTGAGTCCTGTCGTGTCTAAGGCTAAGTTGGCGTCTTTCAGGTAACAGATCAGACTGCCTTTGGAATATCGCGCTTTTTCAGGTAATCCCAGGCCTGCTGCACCGTGGTGTACCCACTGACCAGCAGGATGCCTGTGAGCACGAACAGGGCGCCGAGCAGGAAGCGGGGCTCGATCGGCTCATCCAGCAGCCAGGCGCCCAGTGCGACGCCGAACAGGGGCGTCAGAAAGGAAAAAGCTCCCAGACGCGATGCCAGGTAGCGTTTTAGCAGCCAGAACCACAGCAGCAGGCTGGCAAAGGATACCACCACGGACTGGAACGCCAGGCTCGCCCAGACCGCTGGGGTCGGGTTAAAGGTGGTTTGACCCTGCCAGATCGAAAAAATCATCAACACGACAAAGGCGACGACCAGCTGGTACATCAGGGTATGGGTGGCCGGCAGGCGGGACAGGCCGGTGGTTCTGAGCACCACCGTTGTCATGCCCCAGGCGGCGCCGGCCAGCAGTGCCAGGGTATCGCCCCAGAGCATGGACACAAGGTCCGGTGTTTCGGTCTCGGATGCCGGGCCCAGGAAGGCCACGGCAATGCCGGAGAATGCCAGCAGTATGCCAAGCCATTGCAGGGGCGCCAGGCGTTCCGATGCGACCTTGAAGTGCAGCCCGAGGGCGGAGAACAGCGGTGCCGTGTACATGAAAATCACCACGTGGGAGGCACTGGTATGGCGCAGGCTCTCACCCATCAACAGGTACTCGGTGGCAAAGAGGGCGCCGACCACCAGGCCGGGTTTCCAGCTGCCATCGGCGAAGTTCAGTCGCGTACCCCGGCTGTACATGAACAACCCGACCAGCACGGCGCTGATGCCGGAACGCAAAGCGATCTGCAGCACAGGCGCAATGTCCTGGGCTGTGGCCTTGATGGTGATTTGCTGCATGCTCAGTACGAGGCAGAACAGCAGCATAAGGACGGTGGCTCTCGTGTCCAGTGGCAGTCGTGTATCCAAGAGGGGGGCCCCGGTTCTATAAATGGAGTGATAAAAATCGCGACAGGCAAAACGGGTGCGATGCATTGTGCTGTCACGATTCAAGGATCATCCTGAAACCGACTAAACGGAGCGGGTAATACCACCATCGACGCGCAGGTTCTGGCCGGTAATGTAGCCTGCGCCGTCGGACGCCAGGAAGGCGACGACATCGGCAATCTCCTGCGCCTTGCCGTAACGCTGCATCGGGATGCGTTCACGAAACTCCGGTTTTTCCGCAAGGCTGTCGATAAAGCCCGGCAGCACGTTGTTCATGCGCAGGTTGTTGGCGGCATACTTGTCAGCGAACAGTTTGGTGAAAGCCGCGAGTCCTGCACGGAACACGCCCGAGGTCGGGAACACCGCATCCGGCTCGAAGGCCGCGAAGGTGGAAATGTTGATGATGACCCCCGATCCCTGCTCCAGCATGACAGGCGTGACCAGGCGGGTTGGGCGCACGGCGCTCAGAAAATACACATCCATGCCGCTGTGCCAATCCGCGTCACTCAGTTCAAGTACCGGCCCCCGGGGGCCATGACCGGCACTGTTGACCAGCACATCGATTCGCCCCCAGCTGTTCATCACGGTATCAACCAGTCGCTTGAGGTCGTCATCGGTCTGGTTTGAACCGGTAATCCCGATGCCGCCGAGCTCCTGCGCCAGCGCTTCGCCTTTGCCGGAGGATGAAAGAATGGCGACACGGTAGCCGTCTTGTGCGAGTTTGCGTGCAGAGGCTGCACCCATGCCGCTTCCGCCTGCCGTTACAATTGCTACTTTGTGCTGTGTCATCTTGATCTCCCGTGCTTGTTTGTGTTTCTTATTTAGCCTGACTATCAGCGTTGCAACTAATCATGATTCGACGGTGCAGACAGTAGGAAAATTACAGGATGAGAAATTGGGGTGCGCATAGGGGACTGTTGCCGAGCCTGAATAACCTGATTGCGCTGGAGGCGACGGCGCGCCTTGGCAGCTTTCGTGCTGCCGCCGACGAAATGTCATTGACCCAGGGCGCGGTGGCGCAGCAGGTACGGGCACTGGAGCAGGAACTGGGCTGTCCGCTGTTCGATCGTCTGCCGCGGGGCCTTAGCCCCAACAGGCAGGGGCGGGACTACATCAACCGGCTGCGCCTGGCACTGGGCATTATCGACGAGGCGACGCGCGAGCTGCGACAGCAGGGCGCTGCGGGCACCGCAGGTCGCCTGATACTGGGCACCACACCGACATTTGCCAGCCGCTGGCTGATTCCGCGACTTGCGACGTTTGCCCGGTCCCATCCGGATATCGCTGTCATGGTGGATGCGAGCGAAACCGTACGGCCTTTGAGCGGTAGCGGGCATGTGGACATGACGGTGCGTTGGGGGACGCCGCCTTTTGCGCAGGGGCACGCGTACTTTCTGTTACCCGGCAGCGCCGTTGCGGTCTGTGCACCAGGGCTGTTGAACGGCCGGGCACCGCTGGACCCTTCGGGTCTGGCTGAACTGCCGCTCATTTCAGACAGCCACAATAACTGGAAACGCTGGTTTGAAATTTACGCCGATCCTGCTGCGGCGTTTTCCGGGCCGGTATTTTCCCAGACCAGCCATGCAATTGAAGCGGCGGAGCAGGGCATGGGCGTCGCGCTGGTACCGTCTCTCTTCGTTGAGGCGGCGCTGGGCTGTGGCAGCCTGGTGAAGGCGCTGGGTGACCAGTATCGGCTGGATACCGAGGCAGGCTTTTACATTATTACCGCAGAAGCGGTGCGACCGGAGTCTGCCTGTGGCCAGGTCATCAGCTGGATGCTGGCAGAGGCCAGGGGGGCTGAAAATGGAAGCCGTAAGCCGTAAGCCGTATCGGACTGCCCTGCAGGATTATCGGCTGTTCAGTTGTGCTGCGGCCTGTCGCATGCAGTCTGCCAGGCGTTCAAGCACCGCAGGGTCAATTGTCGGCGCCCAGATCAGATTGATGTGCAACAGATGGTTACTGTGTAACAGGTCCGGGGAAACCGGGCGAGAGCGAATACTGCGCAGCAGCGACTCCGGCAGCAGTGACACCGCCATGCCTGCATGCACCGCTGCAGCGATATTTTCCATCACCGGGCTTGTGAATACCGCCTGCCAGGGCACATTGGCCTGTTTCAGGCTGGCGATACAAAGGTCACGCACGATGCAGCTGTCGTCGAACAGGCCAATGGGCAGCTTGTCCTGCTGTTCCAGTGGCACGCCCACTGGCGCCGACCAGATCAGGCGCTCGGTCCAGAGCAGAGTTTCATGGGTTGACTCCGGCTCACCGGAGACAATCGCGACATCCAGTTCGCCACGCTCCACCATCTGGCGCAGGTTACGGCTGCGCGCGCAGCTAATGCGGGCGTCCAGTCGGGGCAATGCCTGGGTCAGCGCAGGCATAAAGCAGCTCAGAAAGTCCTGGGCATAATCGGTAGGGATGCCAAAGCTCATTTTGCCGCTGATTTGTTCGAGGTTGAGCGCCGCCAGGGTTCTGTCGTTCAGGCGCAGAAACTGCTTGCTGTAATCGAGCAGGGTTTCCCCGGCGGACGTCAGCTGGATACCCTGGTTGCTGCGCTCAAGCAGGCGGGCACCCACCTGTTCTTCCAGGCGCTTGATCTGCATGCTGACTGCGGCCTGGGAGCGAAAAACGGCGGTGGCGGCCTTTTTCAATTCTCCGGCTTTGACGACTTCGCAAAAGGTGCGCAGCAGTTCAAGGTCGAGTAATGGTTCCACAGGAGCTCCCGGGCTTTGGGTACATCCGCGTGGTATCGAGACGAAACCGAACGGGCGTTATTCAATAAATATGAATTGGTGGTTTATAAGTATTTGTTTGACTGAAGTATGCCGGTTTTCTAAGGTGATGGGCAAGCGGTGATCGATACCGGTCACGTCTGATACGAACCAATGGCAGAGATGATATGAGCAACCACCCACTTCCTTCTCGCATGACGGGCGTCCAGCTGACAGGCCATGGCGGACTCGACAAGCTGCAGTACCGGCAGGATCTGGTGGTGCCGCAACCGGGTGCCAACGAGGTGCTGATCCGTGTCGGCGCAGCCGGTATCAATAACACCGATATCAACACCCGGATCGGCTGGTACTCCAAGGGCGTAAGCGGTGCCACCGACCAGGGCGCAGCCCAGGGGTTTGACACCGTGCGCGATGATGACGGGGGCTGGGCCGGTGTACCGCTCGAATTTCCAAGGATTCAGGGCGCCGACTGCTGTGGCGAGATAGTGGCGGTGGGGGCAGAAGTGTCTGCTCAACGTGTGGGTGAGCGGGTACTGGTGCGTACCATGCAGTCAGTGCCTGATACAGAAGAGAGCTACCAGTGTGTTACTTATGGCTCGGAATTTGACGGTGGCTTTGCCCAGTATGCGGTTGCCAGGTCCAGCGAGGCCTTTGCCATCGACAGTGATTTGACGGATGTTGAGCTGGCGTCCTTCCCCTGCGCCTACTCCACGGCCGAGGGCATGCTGGAACGCGCGCAGCTGGGGGCCGGGGAACGGGTGCTGATCACCGGCGCATCCGGCGGGGTGGGCTCTGCCGCGGTCCAGCTGGCCAAGCGTCGCGGTGCTTACGTTATAGCCGTGTGTGGTGCGCAAAAGCGCAACGAAGTGCTGGCGCTGGGCGCGGATGAAGTGATCCCCCGGGGTAAAAACCTGGTGACAGCGCTGGGTGCGGACAGTGTGGATGTGGTGGTGGATCTGGTGGCTGGCCCGCAGTGGCCTCAGCTGTGTGATGTGCTCTGTCGAGGCGGGCGCTATGCGGTATCCGGCGCGATCGCGGGGCCGCTGGTCGAGCTGGACGTGCGAACACTTTACCTGAAAGACCTGACCTTCCTTGGCTGTACCTGGCAGCCCATAAAGGTGTTCGAGAACCTGATCGGTTACATCGAGCGCGGCGAAATTCGTCCGCTGGTGGCCAAAAGCTATCCGCTGGAGCAGATCGTGGCCGCGCAGGAGGCCTTCATGGCGAAAACTTTTACTGGCAAGCTGGTGCTGATTCCTCCGAAGGGTGTGCTTTAGGCGCAAAATCTGGGGCCGTAGAAGCTGGCGGATAGATTAAAGAGCGGGGGTGGCTTTGCGACCCTCGCTCTTTTTTGTGCGGCTCATAAATGGCGCTTTGTACTGCCCGAAAATTTCGCGCACATTCACGCCCCAGTGCAAGCGACTCATGTCTGCAGGCTCCTGCTCACCCGACAGGTCTACCAGTGCGTACGATTGAGTTAGTTCAATATGAATAATTATGAATTCAAAATAATAAATCATTGACACAATAGTTCAGATGTCTTAACGTTTGAAAAACCTAATCAACTAGTCAGGTTGTGAGCAGGATTAATACTGCCGTGTGAAGATGATGTATCGAATATTAAGTTCGATACATCAATGCTGATAATCAGAAGGAGTGATCGGCTCCATATTGGATTATATCCGACCGGATAAGGCCGGACGCAGTAGGTGAGCGTTCAGTATCTTTGGGGACTGTATTTTTATTGCCA